>JAIYCN010000246.1 GCA_027487995.1 Rubrivivax sp.
CATGAGCCGCGGCGCCTACCTGATGCCCGGTGCCCGCTGGGGCACGCGCATGGGCGATGCGCAGATCCAGGACTTCATGACCGGCGCGCTGCACGACCCCTTCCACAAGATCCACATGGGCATCACCGCCGAGAACGTGGCCGCGCAGTTCGGCATTTCGCGCCAGCAGATGGACGAACTGGCCGCCGAAAGCCACCGCCGCGCCGCAGCCGCGATTGCCGCGGGCTACTTCAAGGACCAGATCGTTCCGGTGGTCACGCAAAGCCGCAAGGGCGAAGTGCGCTTCGAGACCGACGAACACGTGAAGGCCTCCACCACCGTGGACACCCTGGCCGGCATGAAGTCCGCCTTCAAGAAGGAGGGCCTGGTGACGGCGGGCAACGCATCGGGCATCAACGACGGCGCCGGTGCCGTGGTGCTGGCCAGCGAGGCCGCCGTCAAGGCCCATGGTCTGAAGCCGATGGCGCGCCTGGTGGCCTATTCCCACGCCGGGGTGGAGCCCACCATCATGGGCATCGGTCCGGTGCCGGCCACGCGCCGCGTGCTGGAGCGAGCGGGCTGGAAGGTGGGCGACCTGGACGTGATCGAAAGCAACGAGGCCTTCGCCGCGCAGGCTTGCGCCGTGGTGAAGGAACTCGGCTTGGACCCCGCCAAGACCAACCCCAATGGTTCGGGCATTTCGCTGGGGCACCCCATCGGCGCCACCGGCGCCATCATCACCACCAAGGCCATCTACGAACTGCACCGCACCGGCGGCAAGCGCGCCCTGGTCACCATGTGCATTGGCGGCGGCCAGGGCATCGCGGCCCTGTTCGAACGGGTGTAAGCCCGGCCCCGGCGGGGGCACGGTGGCGGGCAAAATGGGACATGGACCCTCAACTGCCCTTCTCCGCCCCCCGCGCCTTCACCGACCCCGACGCCGCCCTGGCCCACGTGCAGGCCATCTATGACGCGGCGGTCGACCATCTTCGGGACCAGCTGCGCCGCTTCGTGGCGGGTGAAACACCCAGCAGCCGCGTGCGGGCCTGCTATCCCCGCCTGCGCGTGCGCACCGACAGTGTGGCCCGCGCCGATTCGCGCCTGGCCTTTGGCTTCGTAGCGGGGCCCGGCCTGTATGAGACCACGCTCACCCGGCCCGACCTGTTCGCCACCTACTACCGCACGCAGTTCGAACTGCTGCTGAAGAACCACGGCGCCCATCTGGTGGGCGGCCTGGAAGTGGGTGTGAGCAAGACACCCATGCCGGTGCACTTCGCATTGGGCGAGAACGAGCACCTGGAAGGCTCCATGAGCCCGGAGCGTCGCCTGCTGCTGCGCGACCTCTTCGATTTGCCCGACCTGCATGCGATGGACGACAGCATCGCCAATGGTTCGCACGACCCCGCGCCCGGCGAGCCTGAGCCGTTGTCGCTGTTCACCGCACCGCGCATGGACTATTCCCTGCACCGCCTGCGCCACTACACCGGCACCGTGCCTGACCACTTCCAGAACTACGTGCTGTTCACCAACTACCAGTTCTACATCGACGAATTCGTGCGGTTGGGTCACGCCATGATGGCCGACCCTTCATCGGAATACGAGGCCTTCATCGAGCCGGGCAATGTGGTGACGCGGCGAGTGGGCCTGCCGGCGCAACCAGGTGATGAACGGGGTGCGGCGCCGCCCAGGCTGCCGCAGATGCCGGCTTACCACTTGGTGCGTGCGGGCCATTCGGGCATCACGATGGTGAACATCGGCGTGGGCCCGGCCAACGCCAAGAACATCAGCGACCACATTGCCGTGCTGAGGCCACATGTGTGGCTGATGCTGGGCCACTGCGCGGGCCTGCGCAACACGCAGCAGTTGGGCGACTATGTGCTGGCCCACGGCTATGTGCGTGAGGACCATGTGCTGGATGAAGAACTGCCCCTGTGGGTGCCCATCCCCGCCCTGGCCGAGGTGCAGGTGGCGCTGGAAACCGCGGTGGCCGAAGTGACGCAGTTGAGCGGCTATGAACTCAAGCGGGTGCTGCGAACCGGCACCGTGGCCTCCACCGACAACCGCAACTGGGAGCTCCTCCCCTTCCGCGGCCCGCACAGCACGCCCGCACGCCGCTTCAGCCAAAGCCGCGCCGTGGCGCTGGACATGGAACGCGCCACCATCGCCGCCAACGGCTTCCGCTTCCGCGTGCCCTACGGCACCCTGCTGTGCGTGAGCGACAAGCCCCTGCATGGCGAGATCAAGCTGCCGGGCATGGCCAACACCTTCTACCGGGAGCGCGTGGACCAACACCTGCGCATTGGCATCCGCGCCATCGAACTGCTGCGCCGCGCCGGCATGGGGCAGCTGCACTCGCGCAAGCTGCGCTCATTCGCCGAGGTGGCGTTTCAATAAAAAAAATTGGGGTCAGTGTCATTTAATTTGCGAACAGGACGAGTTCGCAAATTAAATGAAACTGACCCCATTTTTTCGGTCAAGCTCGGGGCTTCACGCGGGACGCGGCGAGCTTCGCATTCGCACGCGCGGCATCGGTGTCGGCCGCACGCGCCAGCGCCACGCCCATCCGCCGCTTGACGAAGCTCTCGGGCTTGCCGAACAGCCGCAGGTCCGTGCCTTCGATGGCCAGGGCCTGGTCCACAGCCTCGAACACGATGCCCTGCGCATCCACGCCCCCGTAGATCACGGCACTGGCGCCCGGGTTGCGCAGGGTGGTGTCCACCGGCAGCCCCAGGATGGCGCGGGCGTGCAGCTCGAATTCGCTTTGCCACTGGGTGCACAGCGTCACCAGGCCCGTGTCGTGCGGGCGCGGGCTCACCTCGCTGAACCACACCTCATCGCCCTTGATGAACAGCTCCACCCCGTAAAGCCCGCAGCCGTCGGGCTGGCCTTGCAGGCCGCGGCCCAGGTCATCCGTCACCGCCTTGGCGATGGCCTGTGCGCGCTGCAGCGCCAGGGGCGTCATACGCTGGGGCTGCCAGCTTTCCACATAGTCACCGCTGACCTGCTTGTGGCCGATGGGTTCGCAGAAATGGGTGTGGATGGCACCGTCCGCGCCGCGCGCGCGCACGGTGAGCAGGGTGATCTCATAGTCGAAGTCGATGAAGCCCTCGACGATCACGCGGCCCTTGGCCACGCGGCCGCCGGCCATGGCGTAGTCCCAGGCGGTCTTCACGTCGACCGGCGTGTCGATCTTGCTCTGGCCCTTGCCCGATGAGCTCATCACCGGCTTGACGATGCAGGGGTAGCCGATGGGGGCCGAACCATCGGTGCCGTCGATGGCCGCCTGCAGTTCCTCCAGCGAATCACAGAAGCGGTAGGGGCTGGTGGCCAGACCCAGGGTCTCGGCGGCGAGGCGCCGGATGCCTTCGCGGTCCCTGGTCAGCCGGGCCGCGCGCGCGGTGGGGACCACGCGAACCACTCCTTCAGCCTCCAGGGCCTGGAGCTCGGCCGTGGCGATGGCTTCGATTTCGGCCACCACCATCAGCGGCTTTTCGCGCTCGATCAAGGCGCGCAGCTGTTGCGGGTCGCTCATGGTGATGGTGTGGGCGTGATGGGCCACCTGATGGCCCGGCGCGTTGGGGTAGCGATCCACCGCAATGGTTTCCACCCCCAGACGCTGCAGGGCCAACAGCACCTCCTTGCCGAGTTCACCGGCGCCCAGCAGCATCACGCGTGTGGCCGAGGGGGACAGGGGGGTGCCGAGGGTGGTCATGTCGTTCTCCAGAATCAGGGCGCCATCCTAACCAAGCGGGCCGAACTGCACGGTGGGCAGCGAGCCCAGCTCAACCCCTTGGCTCCTGGGTCAACGTCAAACCATTCAAGTTGGCCACCCCGCCAGCCGATATGCAGACGAGCAGGAGAACCGCCGCACATGAACGCCCCGAGCACCCCGCATCTGGACCGCCCGCTGTCGAGCCTGGCGGCCTGGACGCAGCACTTCAGCCGCCAGACCATCCCGGTGCTGGCCTCCAGCGCGGAGGCCGTGGAAGCCTTGGCCGAGCGGGATGCCGCGGGTGACGACGGTGTGGACGCCCAACTCATCGTCAAGGGCGTGGGGCATGACCCACTGATGGCCCTGCGAATCCTCGCCCATGTGGCGCTGAACCGCAGCAGCCGCCGCGACGTGCAGGTGGAGACCATCACCGAAGCCCTGGTGCTGATGGGCGTTTCCCCCTTCTTCCGCGCCTTCTCCGAACTGCCTGTGCTGGAAACCCTTCTGCAGGACCGGCCCGCGGCCCTGCAAGGCGCGCAGGAGGTGCTGCGCCGGGGCCACCGCGCGGGGCAGTTCGCCCTGGGGTTTTCGGTGCACCGCATGGACGGCGACGCTCCGCAGGTTCACCAGGCCGCACAACTGCACGACTTCGCCGAGTTGCTGTTGTGGGTGCACGCCCCAGGGTTGGCTTTGAGCATCCAGCGGCTTCAGCAGGAGCACGAAGGCCTTCGCTCCGCCGATGCGCAACGCCGGGTGTTGGGAATCGAGTTGCACGACCTGCAGCAGTCCCTGATGCACGAATGGCGACTGCCCGAACTGCTGATCCGCCTGAGCGACCCCCGCCACGCCGCCCACCCCTCCGTGCGCAGCGTGCTGCTGGCCATCCGGGTGGCGCGCCATTCGGCACACAGTTGGGAGAATCCGGCCCTGCCCGACGACATCCGTGAGGTCGGGGATTTGCTGCAGCTCAGCCCCGAACATGCGCGGCACCTGTTGATCGAACTCGACAGCTGACGGGCCTCCAGCCTTGCCCATACCCTGACGCGGCGTAGGGATTCGCCCCCGGCCCAGCCCCGCGCTGAGCCGTGCAAAAGCCCTGTCCTTGGGGGAACCCCCGTGGCAGGCTCGCCCGCTCCGCGCCACCATCGCGCGGGCCGCGGCCATGCTGCACCAGCAGCACCCCAGGCCCAGTCGAACGCCCCGGAGTTTTTGTGACCGTCATCGATTTCGCCCCCGCCGCCCAGCGCGCCCCTTCTACCGGTTCAGCCGGTACAGCCGCCACAGCCGAAGCGGCCCACACCGCCGCACATCACTGGCTGAACCACTACCCTCCCGGCGTGGGCGCCACAGTGGACATTCCGGCCCACATGACCCTGGTGGACATCCTGGAAGATTCGATGCGCCGCTACGCCAACCGGACAGCCGCGCGCTGCCTGGAGCGCACCATGACCTTCGGCCAGATGGACCAGCTCTCGCAGGCCCTGGGCGCATGGCTGCAATCCACCGGCCTGAAGCAAGGCGACCGAGTGGCCATCATGATGCCCAATGTGCCGCAGTACATGGTGGCCATCGCCGGCATCCTGCGCGCAGGCTATGCGGTGGTGAACGTGAACCCGCTGTACACCGCGCGGGAACTGGAGCACCAGCTCAAGGACTCGGGCGCCAAGGCCATCATCGTGCTGGAGAACTTCGCCAGCACCCTGGAGGAGGCCATCGACCGCACCGATGTGCAGCATGTGGTCGTCACGGGCCTGGGTGACCTGATCGGTTGGTGGAAAGGCCGCTTCGTCAACTTCGCGGTCCGGCACCTGCGCAAGATGGTGCCCGAATACCGCTTGCCGCTGGACGGTGGCCGCACCGTGACCCGTTGGCGCCAGGCTATTGATGAAGGGCGCGGCCGCACGCTGCAACGTCCCGCCATCTCGCCCGAAGACGTGGCCTTCCTGCAGTACACCGGTGGCACCACCGGCGTGTCCAAGGGTGCCACCCTGCTGCACCGCAACGTAGTGGCCAACGTGCTGCAGACCGAGGCCTGGTTCAAGCCCAAGCTCGCCGAAATCGGCGACAAGCAACTCACCATCGTCTGCGCCCTGCCGCTATATCACATCTTCGCGCTGACCATCTGCTACCTCATGGGCGCGCGCATGGGATCGCAGAATCTGCTGATCCCCAACCCGCGCGACATCCCGGGCCTCATCAACACGCTGCGCAGCGTGAAGGTCAACATGTTCCCGGCGGTGAACACCCTGTTCAATGCCCTGGCCAATGAACCGGAGTTCGCCAAGTTGGATTGGTCAGGCCTGAAGGTGAGCAACGGTGGTGGCATGGCGGTTCAGCAGGCCACCGCCGAGAAGTGGATGCGCATTACCGGTTGCCCGGTGGTCGAGGGCTATGGCCTCTCCGAAACCTCGCCCGTGGCCACTTCCAACCGGTTGGACCTCAAGGAGTTCAGCGGCACCATCGGCCTGCCCATCCCCAGCACGCAGATCGCCATCCGCGATGACGACGGCCGTGATGTGCCCATCGGTCAACCTGGCGAAATCTGCATCAAGGGCCCGCAGGTGATGGCCGGCTACTGGAACAGGCCCGACGAAACCGCCAAGGTCATGACGGATGACGGCTTCTTCAAGAGCGGCGACGTGGGCATCATGGACGAGCGCGGCTATGTGCGCATCGTCGACCGCAAGAAGGACATGATCCTGGTCAGCGGCTTCAACGTGTACCCCACGGAGATCGAACAGGTGGTCAGCCTGCATCCGGGTGTGCTGGAGTGCGCAGCCGTCGGCATCCCCGACCAGCGCTCGGGCGAGGCGGTCAAGCTCTTCGTGGTGAAGAAGGACGGCGCCACCATCTCCGAGGACGACATCGCGTCCTACTGCAAGGAAAACTTCACCGCCTACAAGCGGCCCAAGATCATCGAGTTCCGCGACGACCTGCCCAAGAGCAACGTGGGCAAGATCCTGCGGCGGGAACTGCGCAGCGACCACTGATCCTGGGGGATGGTCCCGGTTGGCGCGCTGCAACGGCGCGCCAACACCGCCACAATCGGGTCATGGTCCCTGCTGAAGCCCATGCTCCTGTGTTCGAAGCCCTGCGCCTGACGGTGCTGGAGCGGGATTGGCTGTCATCGAACAACATCGTCTTTCGTGACGCCGACGGCAAGGGCATGGCCGTGGTGGACACCGGCTACGCCAGCCACGCACCCCAGACCGTAGCGCTGGTGGACCATATCCGTGGTGCCACGCCCCTCACCCGCATCCTCAACACCCACCTGCACTCCGACCATTGCGGTGGCAACCACGCGCTTCAGGCGCACTTCCCAGCCGTCCAGACCTGGGTCCCTCAGGCGGCCTTCGAAAAGGTGCAGGCCTGGGATCAGGAGCGCTTGACCTACCGCCTGACCGGCCAACAGTGCGAGCCCTTCAAGGCCGAGCATGCCCTGGTGGATGGTGGCAATGTGGAACTGGGCGGGCGCCCCTGGCAGATCCACGGCATGGGCGGGCACGACCCCGATGCGGTGGTGCTGTTTGAACCCGAGCACCGGGTGTTGATTTCCGGCGACGCGCTTTGGCGGAACAAGGTGGCCGTGATCTTCCCGGAGCTGGATGGCGAGGATGGATTCACCCCGGCACTGGAGTCGCTGGACCGCATCGAGGCCCTGAACCCTGCGTGGGTGATCCCAGGCCACGGCCAGCCGTTTGCCGAAGTGTCCGACGCCCTGGCCATCAGCCGCAGCCGCCTGCGCAAGCTGCAGGCCCACCCGACTCAGCACGCCCGGCACGCCCTGCGCGTGCTGATGGTCTTTCATCTGATGGAGCACCGCCGCCGCTCGGTGGATGAGGTGTGCGGGTGGCTGGTTGGCGCCCCGCTGGCCCGGCGGCCTGCGGTTCTTCGGCTGATGCAGGAGGAGCCGGAATCGATGGCGCGTGTGATTCTCGACAGCCTCATCGCCGACGGTGTGGTGCATCAACACGAGGGGCAGGTGGCGCTGGCATGACCATGACGATGACCACCGAATCCGATTTGCGCGCCATGGTGCGGTCGCTGGAGGCAGGCCTGTTGGAGCGTGATACGGCGGCGCGCCTCGTCCTGCTGGCCGCGGTGGCCGCTGAACATGTGCTTCTGATTGGCCCACCGGGCACCGCCAAGAGCGAGCTCGCACGGCGCCTGCAATCGATCATCGAACCCGTCTCAGGAACCGACGATCAGGCCTGCTTCGAACGGCTGCTCACCCGCTTTTCCAACCCGGAGGAGCTGTTCGGGCCGCTCTCGCTCAAGGCCCTGGAAGAGGACCGCTACGAGCGACTGGTGCAAGGCTATCTGCCCACCGCGCAGGTGGCCTTCCTGGACGAGGTGTTCAAGGCCAACTCGGCCATCCTCAACGCCTTGCTGAGCCTGCTCAATGAGCGCGTGTTCGACAACGGCACCGAGCGCGTGGCCGTACCGCTGGTGACGGTGGTGGCTGCCAGCAACGAGACGCCCACCGATGAAGCCCTGCACGCCTTCCATGACCGCTTTCTGATCCGCGTGCCGGTTCAGCCGGTCAGTGACGAGGCGTTCCATGCACTGCTGACCGCCGAATCCGCAACGGTGGCCGCAGTGCCACCACAGCGGCTCGGTTCATCCCGGCGCAAGGCCATCGCGCAGGCCGCTGAAGCGGTGGTCATCAGTGCGCCAGCGTTGGAGTCCTTGCATGCGCTGCGCTCCTTCCTGCGCACCACCACGGCCACCGGCCCGCAGGGCCACCCACCACCCACCTCCGACCGCCGCTGGCGGCAACTGGCGCGCCTGTTGCGCGTGGCCGCTGCTGCCGAAGGCCGTGCCATGGTCGAGCCGTTGGATCTCTGGCTGGCGGCCTTCGTCGCCCCCAGCCACACCGCACAGGCCGCGGCCTTGCTGACCTGGTGGCAGCAGCAGGTGCTGGTGGTGGGTGAAGCTGACGCGCCGGGCTGGCGCCGCCACACCGAGGCTTTCGAAAAGCAGTTGGAGATCGAGACCCGCGCCCAAGCTGAAGAAGGCGCCGACGCCGCCGGCAAGATGGCCCTGGCACGCAGCATCGGCGGCACCGACAACCCAGGCGCCTCTGGCGAGATGCTGCGCTTGTACTCAGCCCGCGCCGAGGAACACCTGCGAAAGCGCTGGAGCCCACTGCATGTGCGGTCACGCAAGGGCCAAGTGCGCGAAGTGGCTGACGAGGTTCTGGCTGCGGGTAATGAGCACCGGCGAACCTTGGCGTCCCTCGAAGCCCAGATGAACCGTCGATTGTGGCTGCCGCCGTCTCTGGTGCGCGACACCCTGGCCCCCCTGCGCGAGCGTGTGCATTTGCTCGGTGAGCTGCATGACCGGCTGCTGGCCTGCGAGGCGGGGTTTGCCGCACTGCCGGTGGACGAGGCGCTGTCGGACGTGCCGGCGCCCATGGTGGTCGAGCTCAGCGCCTGATGGACCGGCGGGACATCAGGACATGGCCCGCGAAGAGATAGCCTCAGACGAGCTGGGTGTGCCGCGAGCGACCCATCCACCGGCTGACCCTGGCCCGGTGTTGGACGCACTGCCGCGCGAGTTGTGGCTGCCCGGCCTGGTGTGCAGCAGTGGGCACACCCCGGCGCGGCTGCTGCACATCGCTCAATGGCAGCAGCGCCTGCTGGACGGAGAACTCCCCGACGCAGCCGACGACTTCGCCGACCCAGCCGTGGCAGCGGCCCTTCGATCAGAGATCGCCGAACTCCAGTTGACAGCCCTCACCCGGGGCAGCCCCGACACCACCCTGCAACTGCTGCGCACCGCGCTGTGGCACGCCGACCGGCTCATCGACCGACACGAGACCGAGGACCGCACCACCGCCATTGCGCGCATGGCCGAGGCTTTTCGCGCCGAGTGGACCGTGGAGCGGGCCGACTGGGAAGAAGCCCAGGCGCTGCTGCAGGGCCTGGGCGATGGTGAGCACCTGAGATGGGACGCGCTCAAGGGTCATCTGCGCAGCCGGGAGTGGCAGGAGGCCAAGCGGCTGGCCGCGCTGATGGCGCAGCGCCCCGAACTGAGCGCCCTGCTGCGCCGCATCGGCCGCGCGCAACGCAGCGTGGTACCCCAGTGCCCACCGGCCCCACGGGCCGAGGACGAGGGACTGGGCGCACCCATGGGTGTGAGTGCCGTAGAGACCGTTCTGCCCGACGCACCCGGTGAGTTGCGCGGCATTCGACTGGGCGACCGCATTGAGCGGCTGCTGGGCAGCGAGCTGCAGCAACTGCGCCATCCGGTGCTGCACAAGCTCTGGCGCGCCCGAAAGGCCGAGGCTCGGTTGCTCACCTACGACACCCAAGCCGTGCTCGTCGATTGGCGACCCGACCCGCAGGCCCCACCACGCCAGCGTCCGCAGCCTCCCACACCGCAAGCGCTGGAGCGCGGGCCCATGATCATCTGCCTGGACACTTCGGGCTCGATGCAAGGCGCACCCGAGTCCATCGCCAAGGCCGTGGTGCTGGAGGCGGTGCGCGTGGCGCAGCAGGAGCGGCGCGGCTGTACCGTGATCGCCTTCGGCGGGCCGGATGAAGTGATTGAGCAAAGCCTGGACTTCAGCCCCCAGGGGTTTGAACGCCTGATGCAACTCATCGGCCAGGGCTTTGATGGCGGCACCGACGTGCAGACCCCCATCGAATGCGCGCTGCGCCGGGTGCAGGAGCGCCAATGGGCCAGCGCCGATGTGCTGATCGTCAGCGACGGCGAATTCGGCTGCACCCGCGCCACGCTCGATCAGATCGATGCGGCCCGCGAGGCCCTGGGCCTGCGCATCTTCGGCCTGCTCATCGGCGACCGAGAAACCATGGGCCTGCTGGAAGTGGCCGACGAGATCCACTGGGTGCGCGACTGGCGGCGCGACGCCCCAGCCACCGGCCACGGTGCGGCAGGGCCGGGCTTTTCTCCGGTGCACAGCAAGAGCCTGACGGCGCTGTACTTCCCCAATGCCCTCAGCCCCCGCGCAGCACGCCACGGGCAGGCGGGGGCCGCAGCCGCCCATCCACGAACCCTGTAGCCCGTCAGGCGAATCTGCAGCCTGTCGCAGGCCCCGTGCCTGCGGTGGCTCATCCCCGTACAGTGCCCAGGCATTGCATGATGGAGCCCACATGAGCACCCCCAACACAACGACTTGGAGCCAACGGTTCGCCCCCCTGGTGAGAGGCTTTCACACCTACGCCACCTGGCTGGTGAGCATCAGCTGGAAGCGCTTCTTCCTGCTGTCGATCCTGCTGATGATCCTGGCGGGCTTCCTGCAGTCCATG
>JAIYCN010000255.1 GCA_027487995.1 Rubrivivax sp.
CATGATCGCCCGTGAGGCGGGCCTTGAGCCGCTGGCTCTGCGCTTGTTCGAGAACCCCAGCCTGACGCCCACCGATGAAGCGCAGGCCTTCATCAATGCCGAGGCCGGGTTCGCTGACGTGCCGGCCGTGCTGGATGGCGTTCGGGATCTGCTCAGCGAACTTTGGGCCGAAGACGCGCGTGTGGTGGGTGCCTTGCGTGACTGGCTTTGGGGTGAGGGCCTGTTCAGCAGCCGCCTGGCCTCGGGCAAGTCTCCCGACGAGCCCGACCATGCGAAGTTTCGCGACTACTTCGATTACGACGAGCCCATCCAGCGCGTGCCCTCGCACCGCGCCTTGGCGGTGTTCCGCGGGCGCAGCCTCGAGATCCTTGACGCCAAGCTTCGCCTTGATGAAGAACTGCTGCCCGGCCAGCCCAGCATTGCAGAAGGCCATCTGGCGCGCCTGTTGAACTGGAGCCATCAGCAGCGGCCGGCCGACGATCTGATCCGCAAGTGCGTGTCCTGGACCTGGAAGGTCAAGTTGAGCCTCAGCCTGGAACGCGACCTCTTCAGCCGTTTGCGCGAGGCCGCCGAGGCCACGGCCATCAAGGTCTTCGGCGACAACCTGCGCGATCTTCTTCTGGCCGCACCGGCTGGCCCGCGCGTGGTGATGGGCCTGGACCCCGGCATCCGTACCGGGGTCAAGGTGGCGGTGGTGTCGTCCACCGGCAAGGTGCTGGATACGGCCACTGTGTATCCACACGAGCCACGCCGCGATTGGGAGGGAAGCCTGCACACCCTGGCGCGCCTGTGCACCGCCCACGGCGTCAATCTGATTGCCATCGGCAACGGTACCGCCAGCCGCGAAACCGATCAGTTGGCGGGCGATCTCATCAAGCGGCTGACCTCCATGGGTGCCGCAGCGCCCGAGGGACAAAGTCCGGTCATTCCGATCAAGGTGATCGTCAGTGAGGCTGGCGCTTCCGTGTACTCAGCCTCTGAAGTGGCGACCCGCGAATTGCCGGATCTCGACGTCAGCCTGAGAGGGGCAGTGTCGATTGCGCGGCGTCTGCAGGACCCACTGGCCGAGCTGGTGAAGATCGACCCCAAGAGCATCGGTGTGGGGCAGTATCAGCACGATGTGAATCAGTCCGAACTCGCCCGTACCCTGGGTGCGGTGGTGGAGGATTGCGTGAATGCGGTGGGGGTGGACCTCAACACCGCCTCGCCGCAGTTGCTCTCCCGCGTGTCGGGCCTTTCGCCCACGGTGGCCGGCAGCATCGTACGTTGGCGTGACGCACAAGGCGCCTTCAAGCGACGCGAGCAACTGCTGGAGGTCACGGGCCTTGGCCCCAAGACCTACGAATTGGCCGCCGGCTTCCTGCGCATCCGCGGAGGGGACAACCCCTTGGACATGTCGGGCGTCCATCCCGAGACCTACCCGGTGGTCGAGCGGATCATCCAGGCGGCCGGCCGTTCCATCCAGGACTTGATCGGCCAGCAGGACGTCCTGCGCCGTCTGCTGCCGGAGCGCTTCACCGATGAGCGCTTCGGCGTCATCACCGTCCGCGATGTGCTGCAGGAACTGGAGAAGCCCGGGCGAGACCCGCGCCCGGACTTCAAGGTGGCGCGCCTCAACGAAGGTGTCAACGACCTCAAGGACCTGCGCGAGGGCATGGAACTGGAGGGCACGGTCAGCAACGTGGCGCAATTCGGGGCCTTCGTGGATTTGGGCGTCCACCAGGACGGGCTGGTCCATGTGAGCCAGTTGGCCAACCGCTTCGTGCAGGATGCGCGCGAGGTGGTGAAGACTGGTGACGTGGTCAAGGTGCGCGTGTTGGAAGTGGACCTCGCGCGCAAGCGTATCTCGCTGACGATGAAGCTCGATACCGGCTCGGCCGGCCGCTCGGGCGCCCGAAGCGGGCAGGGCGCCGGCCCCAACGGTGGGCCTGGCGGCAATCGCTTTCAACCCGCCGGACGCGATGAGCGAGCACGCCGTGACGGCGCCGCGGCTGGCCGCCAGGGTGGCCCCAGCCGCGAACCTGCCGGTCAAAGTGCCATGGCCGCGGCCTTCGCCAAGCTGCAGCAGCGCCGCTGATTGGCGGGGCTGACGGCGCGCGCGCAACGAACACCATGGTCGCCGCGCTTGAGGTGCACGCGGGTCCGCGGGCTCTGGTTCACTTGCGTGAACGGGGCCTTCGACCGCAGGACGTACGGGTGGTCGCAGGTGCGGCCGGTGGGCCCAAGGGCCTGACTCTTCTGCCCCTGGATGCCTTCCTGTTCGGGCACTGGCTGCCCCAGGGCGGCCATACCGTTGATCTCGTGGGTGCGTCCATTGGCGCCTGGCGCATGGCGGCCGCTTGCATGCCCAACCCGCAGGAGGCGCTTGAGCGCCTGGGGCATGACTACATCCACGAACGCTACGGCACCGTTGGAGGCCGCATGCCCGGGCCCGATGTGGTCAGCCAAAGGTTCAGGCACACATTGCGACAGCACTTTCCGGCGCCAGCCCGCTCGGGCCTTCTGCGGCATGAGCGCTGGCGCCTGCACATCATCACTTCGCGTGGCAGGGGACTGCTCGCCCAGCCCAACCGTTGGCGGATGCCTCTTGGTTTCGCAATGGCCGTCGCCGCCAACGCGGTGCATCGACGGTTGCTGAACTCCAGCCTTCAACGCGTCTGGTTCTCATCCACGGGTCAAGCACCATCATGGTTGATGAGTCCCGGTCCTGATCTGCCCACAGTGGAAGCCCGCCTGGAGTCCAGCAACTTCGAGGATGCCCTGGTGGCCAGTTGCAGCATCCCGTTCTGGCTGCGCCCTGTGGTGGACATACCCGGTGCGCCTCAAGGGCCCTACTGGGATGGTGGGCTGACCGACTACCACGTGCACCTGCCCTTTGACCGCATCCACGACGGACTGGTGCTTGTGCCGCATTTCCAACCGCATCTGGTGCCCGGTTGGCTCGACAAGCCCCTGCGCCATCGCCACAAGGCCACGCACTACCTCGACAACGTGGTCGTCATCAGCCCCCGCGCCGAGTGGTTGGCCCGCCTGCCCGGGGGCAAGATCCCGGATCGGTCGGACTTCAAGCGCCACCTGCATGAACCGCACGTTCGTGAGCGCTTGTGGGGACAGGCGCTTGCCGCATCTGGGCAATTGGCCGATGAGTGGGCCGACTTGGTGAGCCGCCAGAGCATCCTGGCCCAACCATTGCCCTGAAGAGCCGCAGGGCCTTTCGTTCAGGCTTCTCGTTTTGCCGGGCCGCCGCGCGCGTCTTTTTTCACGCCGAGTACCCGATAACCCTTCGGTACGCGAAGTCCTGCACGATCAGCGCTGACCCCCCCATTCAAGGGGGGTGTGTCTCTGCATAGCATCCACGCGCCGGGGCAGCCCGTAATGCACGGGGACGCCTTCTGGCTTCACTCAGGCGGTGGCACCACCCGGTGCAGCCGCACGTTTCAAACTGTAGACAGGAACCGTTTCAATGAAATCCCTCCGCACCCGTGCGCTGCGTTTGGTCCCCGTGGCCGCCGCCGTGGCCGCTGCCGCCATGTCCCTGACGTCTGTTCAGGCGTCCAGCCACCGCGAAGCTCCGTCGATCACGACCATGCCCAAGGTTGACGGCACCGACTTCTACATGTTCCGCAGCTACGAGACCGGCCGCAGCGACTACGTGACGCTGATCGCCAACTACCAGCCGCTGCAGGATGCCTACGGCGGCCCCAACTACTTCAAGATGGATCCGAACGCTCTGTACGAGATCCACATCGACAACAACGGTGACGCCAAGGAAGACATCACCTTCCAGTTCCGCTTCAACAATGTCCTGGCCGGCGTGAAGATCCCGGTGGGCAACCAAATGGTGGCCATTCCCCTGACGCAAGCCGGTGGCGTGTCCAAGATCTCCGACGGCAACCTGAACGTGGCCGAGACCTTCACGGTCAACATGGTTCGCGGCGATCGCCGTTCCGGCACGTCGGCGGCCATCACCAAGGCCGATGGCAAGACCGTCTTTGAGAAGCCTTCCGACTACATCGGCGTGAAGACCATGGGCAACGCTGCAGCCTACGAGACCTATGCCGGCCAGCACGTGCACAACATCAAGGTGCCTGGTTGCCCCGCCGGCAAGGACACCGGCAAGGTGTTCGTGGGCCAACGTCAGGAAGGCTTCGCCGTTTCCCTGGGCCCCATCTTTGACCTGGTGAACGCACCGGCCGCGGCCATCCTGGATCCCAAGAACATCAACGCTTTCGCGGCGGCTTCCATCCAGGACAAGAACGTCACCTCCATCGCCATTGAAATCCACAAGGATTGCTTGGTTGCTGGCACGGACCCCGTGATCGGTGGCTGGACCACTGCCAGCGTCCGTCAGTCGCAACTCGTGGCTCCCAAGCCCAAGTCAGGTCACCAGACCTCCGTGGTGACCGGTGGCGCCTGGACCCAGGTTTCCCGCCTGGGCAACCCCCTGGTCAACGAAGTCGTGATCGGCCTGCCCGACAAGGACGCCTTTAACGCCAGCAAGCCCTCGGGTGACCTGGCCTTCGCCACCTACGTGACGCACCCCACGCTGCCTGGTCTGCTGGGCCTGGTGCTGGCCGGCAAGCTGGACGCTCTGGCGCCCACGAACCTCCCCCGTACCGACCTGCTCAACGTGTTCCTGACCGGTCTGGGTGGCGTGAACAAGCCTGCCAACGTGATCCCGGCAGAAATGCTGCGTTTGAACACGGCCATCGCGCCCGTGCCCTATGAGCAGCAGAACCGCCTGGGTGTGGCCGGTGAAGTGCTGAAGGTGGGTGGTGCAGCCAACCTCGCCAAGGCAACTGACCTGGCCGGCTTCCCCAATGGCCGTCGTCCCAAGGATGACGTGGTCGACATCGCGCTGGTGGCCGTTCTCGGCGGTCTGTGCGTGATCAACACCAATGCGGACCTGACCAAGGTGCTGGGTGGCGACGCCACCAACAACAACGCCCTGGGCCTGAACAGCTTCACCATCCCGGGCACCACGCCCACGACGCTGACGTCCGATTGCGGCGCCAAGAGCGTGCCGCTGGGTGCCACGTCTGCCAGCGTGCACGACGGTTCCGACCAGGCTGCGGTGCCCTTCCTGACCCGCTTCCCCTACCTCAACACGCCGAACGCCGGTTCGCGTTGATCCAGGAGCTTCATTCTCATGATGCAACTCATCAGCAAGCGCACCCGCGCGCACATGGCCGTTTGGGTGGGGTGTCTGGCCTTGGCCGGATGCTTCAGCGACGATGACGAGACGGCAGCGCCGGCTCCCACGACGTCGAACCAGCCGGTGCTCACCAATCCTCTGGCCGGCATCCCGGCAGGTTTCGTGTCCAACACGTTTGACCTGTTGCGGTTCCAGATTGCATTGAACGTGTTGGCGCCGTCCACTTCGGACACAGCCGAACCGTTCGACGTGTCAGGGACCACGCTGCCAAGCTCGGACTCGACCGAACCGTTCGACGTGTGACCGGTGCGTCCGGTACAATGCACGGAACACAAACGAGCAAGAGACGGGAAAGGCATGATGGTTGTGACACCGCGAACTCGCAGCATCTATGGGATGCCTGGCGCGCGCGCAACGTCCGGTCATTGAGCTGAATCGCTCTGCCCTCACAAGCGCGGCCTCGGCCGCGCTTTTTTGTTTTTGCCCTCGGAGTTTCTGATGATCGCAATCACCCTGCCAGACGGTTCACGCCGTGAATTTGCCCAGCCTGTGACGGTGGCCGACGTGGCGTCGTCCATCGGCACGGGGCTGGCCAAGGCCGCCCTGGCCGGGCGCGTCGGGGCGGGGGAGGGCGCACGCCTAGTGGACACCAGCCACCTCATTGAGGCCGACACGCGATTGGCCATCATCACCGAGAAGGACGCCGACGGGCTGGAGGTCATTCGCCACAGCACCGCCCATTTGCTGGCTTATGCGGTGAAGGAGCTGTTCCCCGATGCCCAGGTGACCATTGGCCCGGTCATCGAGCACGGGTTCTATTACGACTTTTCCTACAAGCGCCCCTTCACGCCGGAGGACTTGGCCGCCATCGAGAAACGCATGGCCGAACTGGCCAAAAAGGATGAGCCTGTGGTGCGCCGGGTGTTGCCCCGCGACGAGGCCGTGTCCCACTTCAAGGCCATGGGCGAGCACTACAAGGCCGAGATCATCGGCAGCATCCCCGCCGGGGAAGACGTGAGCCTGTACCGCGAGGGCGCGTTCGAAGACCTCTGCCGCGGCCCTCACGTGCCCTCCACCGGTAAGCTCAAGCACTTCAAGCTGATGAAGGTGGCCGGCGCCTACTGGCGCGGCGACAGCAACAACGAGATGCTCCAGCGCATCTACGGCACCGCCTGGGCCAGCAAGGACGAACTGCAGCAGTACCTCACCATGCTGGAAGAAGCCGAGAAGCGCGACCACCGCAAGCTCGGCCGAGAACTCGACCTCTTCCACGTGGATGACCATGCACCGGGCGTCGTGTTTTGGCACCCCAAGGGTTGGACGGTGTGGCAGCAGGTGGAGCAGTACATGCGCCGCGTCTACCAGGACAACGGCTACCAGGAAGTCAAGGGCCCGCAGATTCTGGACAAAACCTTGTGGGAGAAGACCGGCCACTGGGACAAGTACCGCGAGAACATGTTCACCACGGAATCGGAAAAGCGCGATTACGCGCTCAAGCCGATGAATTGCCCCGGCCACATCCTCATCTACAAGCAGGGCATCAAGAGCTACCGCGACCTTCCGCTGCGCCTGGGCGAATTTGGCCAGTGCCACCGCAACGAGCCCAGCGGCGGCTTGCACGGAATCATGCGCGTGCGCGGGTTCACGCAGGATGATGGCCACATCTTCTGCACCGAAGACCAGATCCTGGCCGAGTGCAACGCCTTCACCGCCTTGTTGCAGAAGGTCTATGCCGACTTCGGCTTCACTGAAATCCTGTACAAGGTGGCCACGCGGCCCGAAAAGCGCATCGGTGCGGATGAGCTGTGGGACAAGGCGGAGCACGCGCTGATGGAGAGCCTGCGCAACACGGGCTGCGACTTCGTGGTCTCGCCCGGTGACGGCGCCTTTTACGGCCCCAAGATCGAATA
>JAIYCN010000056.1 GCA_027487995.1 Rubrivivax sp.
CGAACCCCTCGCCGCGGCCCAGCTCCAGGCCCGCCGGGCCCCGCAGGCCGACGACCGCGCCCTCGTCGGCCACGCGCAGGAGCAGGTCGCGCGGGGAACCGGCCACGTTGAGGGTGCGCACAAAGACGGGCCGCTCCGGCTCCCCCTCGAGGTCATGCGTCTCGAGCACCGGCGTCCCGCCGACCTCGTACTCCAGCACCACGCGTTCGCCGTGACGGTGCAGGCCGCGGTACCGCATCCAGTCACGGGGCAGCGGCCCGAATCGGCGGCCGTCCGCCCCGACGACCCGCCGGTCGGCGAAGCCGCCCGTCGCCGGATCCGCCCAGCCGGGGGCGTCCGCGGTCTCGAAGTGGAGCGTGCCGACGGTGCGCGGCCGCACCACGTGGCGGCCGTTGAAGTTGATGCCTTCCCAATCGATGAAGCCCTCGCCGGTCCAGCCACCGGCGAGGCGCAGGGTATCGTGCTCGAAGACGACCCACGCGCGGCCCGCGGCGACCCCGCCCGGACCGCGGTCGAGGCGGATCGCGATGCCCTTCTGCGCGAGGTTCGCGCGCGGGGTGACCTGGTCGAGTTGCGCCCCCTTCAGCGCCGCCGCCGCCGCCCGCCGGGCCTCGTCGGCCAGTTCGTAGGTGCCGATCAGGTAGGCGCCGTAGTCCATCTCCCGCCACGGTTCGCGCCGGACCGGCTCCGGCCCGCGTTCCCGGCCGCGCGGCAGCGCCACCAGGTAGGCCGCGTCGACCGCGGGGCGCACCGCCGGTCCGCGTCCCGCGAGAAAGGTTTCCCGCAGGTAGTGGATGACGTCGTACTTCTCACGGGGGGTGAGGCCGGTCTGCGGGGGCATCCGGCCCCAGCCGCGGGTGAGCGTCTGGTATAACGTGAGCGGATCAGCGCCGCGGGGAAAGGCGTGGGCCGCGAACCCGGGCGCGTCGGGGAGCGATCCGGGCAGGTTAAGGTCGCCGTGGCAGGCGTGGCACACCATTTGGTAGACCCGCTCCCCGCGGGCGCGGGCGGCCGGGTTCCAGGCGCGGATCAGGCCCGCGTGGTCGAGGTCCCGCTCGTAGGCGGGCAGATCGGCCTCGGCCAGCAGGGGCCCCGGGACGGGGTCCGCCGCCCACGCCGCCACGAACCCGCCGGCCAGCACCGCCACCGCCACGCGCAAGGGGAAACGCATCCCCGCAGCGTGGACGTGGCCCGCGCGACGGCAACGCCCAAGCGCCGCCGGCAGGCCCGCGTTTCCGGGTGAGCCGGCGCTCGGTTTTCCATTGCGGGCCGGAACCCCTCCCGTTGACTCGCCTGCTTTCCTCGCTGCATGCATCTCAAGGCGCTCAAGCTGCACGGCTTCAAAAGCTTTGCCGACCCCACCACCCTCCGCTTCGAACCCGGGGTGACCGCGGTCGTGGGCCCCAACGGCTGCGGCAAGTCCAACATCGCGGACTCGATCCGCTGGGTGCTCGGTGAGCAGAGCGCCAAGGCCCTCCGCGGCGGCAAGATGCAGGACGTGATCTTCGAGGGTGCCGACACCCGCAAGCCGGCCCAGCTCTGCGAGGTGTCCCTGCTGCTCACCGAATGCGAGCAGCAGCTCGGCAGCGAGTACCACGAGATCGAGATCACGCGGCGCGTCCACCGCGACGGCCAGAGCGAGTACGCGTTCAACGGGCAGCCCTGTCGCCTGAAGGACATCCAGAAGCTCTTCATGGACACCGGCGTCGGCCGGACCAGCTACTCGATCATGGCGCAGGGCCAGATCGACCAGATCCTGTCCTCGAAGCCCGAGGAGCGGCGCGCGGTCTTCGAGGAGGCCGCGGGGATCACCAAGTACAAGTCCCAGCGGCGCGAGGCGCTGCAGAAGCTGGCGCTCACCGATCAGAACCTGGCCCGCGTGGCGGACGTGATCGGCGAGGTCTCCCGCCAGATCGGGAGCCTGCGCCGTCAGGCCGCGAAGGCGCTGCGCTACAAGCGGCTCCACCACCGGCTACGGCACCTCTCCCTCGCGTGGAGCGGCCGCCAGCACGCGACCCTCGCCGCCGGCCTCGCCGAACTGGAGGCCCGCGTGGGCTCCCTGCGCGGGGCGGCGGAGGAACGCCGCGCCCACTTTGAAGAGCAGGAGGCCGCCCTCGCCGCGCGCCGCGCCGCCCGCAGCCGCCTCGGCCAGCGGGTCCAGGATGCCCAGCAGTCCGTGTTCGACGTGCGTTCGCAGCGCGAGGCCGCGGAGAACGCCGCCAACCTCGCGCAGATCCGCCGCGGCGGCCTCGAGGACCGGCTCGCCTCCTCCCGCGACAACCTCGCCGAGGTGGAGATGCAACTGCGCGAGGTCTCCGCCCAGGTCGACACCGGCGCCCAGGACAAGCAGGTCCAACTGGAGCTGCTCGGCGGCAGCGACGCCGTGTACCAGCAGCGCAACCGCGAGCTAGGCATCGTCGAGGGCGAACTCGGCCGCCTGGAGGCCGCGCTCGGCCAGGCCCGCTTTGAACTGCTGCAGCTCGAGAGCTCCGTGGCCCGCCTGCGCACTGACTGCTCCGGCTACGAGGTCGACCAGAAGACGAGCCTCCACAAGCACGACTCCCTGGCGCAGGAACTCGAGGGCGTCCGCCAGCTCCGCGCCTCAGCGGAGCAGCAGGTCGCCGAGGCCGGCGCCCGCGCGGAGGAGGCCTTGGCCGCGAAATCGCGCGCCTCGGCCGAGGCCGCCACCGCGCAGCAGGCGATCACCGACCTCACCCGCGAATTCCGCGAGGCGCAGCGCCGCCTGCAGGACATCGACCGGCAACTTGCCCAGCGGACCGCCCGCCTCCGCCTCCTCCAGCAGCTGCAGGAGCGCTGGGAAGGCTTCGGCGAGGGCGCCAAGGCCGTCCTCCAGGGCCGCCTCGA
>JAIYCN010000136.1 GCA_027487995.1 Rubrivivax sp.
GGATGCAGCGTCACCGCCAGACCCCACTCCGATGGCCACCGCACCACCCGATGCAGGTGCCGAGGAGGCTGCACCACCCGCCGAGGAGGGACCGCCGGCGGAACGACCCACGGGACGGTCTTCGACCACCACGGTTCGATTCGGCTTCGTGCCGCAGGCCACCAACAGCAGGGACGTGAGCGTGGCCACTGCAAGGGTGCGCAAGGCGGAGCCCCGAGAGCAGGGGTGTGGATATTCGGGCGGTGTCAACAGGCTCATCTGCAAGGCTATTCAGCGCCTGATTTTAGGGGGACGAAGTGCACCGGCTCGTGAAGCGTGCGCACCCAGCCGTCGGCCTGGCGGTCCACCACCAGCAGCATGTGCCCGCCGTGGGCATCCGACTGCACGGGCGCCACCAAACGGGCGCCCACGGCCATCTGGTCCAACCACGCGGGCGGAATGTCGTCGCCCCCAGCGGCCGCGATGATGCTGTCGTACGGCGCCGAGGGGCCATGTCCGAGCCGGCCGTCACCCCAGACCAGCATCAGGCGCTGGGCACGCCACGGCGCCAGGCGCTGCCGTGCCTGCTCATGCAGGCCGGCCAAGCGCTCGATGGATACCACCTGCCGCGCGAGCAGGCACAGCACGGCGGCCTGGTAGCCGCACCCGGTGCCAATTTCGAGCGTCTTGCCCAGATGACCTTGGGCACGCGCATTGGCCCCCTCGTGCAGCAGGCTCACCATGCGGGCCACCACGGAAGGCTTGGAAATGGTCTGCCCCAAGCCAATGGGCAGGCTCGTGTCCTCGTAGGCCTGCGCGGCCAGTGCAGAGTCGACGAATTCATGCCGCGGCACCTGGGCCATGGCCTGAAGCACGGGCTCGCAGCGGATGCCGCCGCGGGCCAGGCGCTCGACCATTCGACGCCGCACCGCATCGGAGGTCAGTCCCACCCCAGAGGGCGCACTGCGACGTGCGGCGTCCTGCGCAGCCTGCTGCACCGGGCGCTGCGGACGCAGCACCTCCCGGCGCGGCGTGGGCGTGGGCTCGGGTGCAGCCGCAGCGGGGAAGCGCGGCTTGCGCGCAGGGGGGGTGCCGGAGGCGGACATCAGGGCAGACCGATCAGCACCCGGGCATCAGGACTGCGCGCCCAGGGGTGCAATCCAAGCATTCAGATTCGCATGGTCGGTCAGGTCCACCTGCAAGGGCGTGATCGACACCGCGCCATTGGCGGTGGCGTGGAAATCGGTGCCTGGCCCCGCCTCGCGGGCGTCGCCGGCCGGCCCAATCCAGTAGATGGGCTCGCCCCGCGGACTGGTCTGCCGGATGACCGGCTCGCTGGCATGACGCCGCCCCAGGCGGGTGATGCGCCAAGGCAGGACCGCGGCGTCCGCCCGGTTGGGAATGTTCACATTCAGGAGAAAAGGACGGCCCAGGGCCTGTTGCGCGATCAAACGCTGCACCACCTGGCGGGCCACCTGCGCGGCGGCCTGCAGTTCCGCCCAGCCCTTGTCCACCTGTGAAAACGCAATGGCAGGCACGCCGAAGAGAAAGCCCTCCATGGCCGCGGCCACCGTGCCGGAGTACAGCGTGTCGTCCCCCATGTTGGCGCCCTGGTTGATGCCCGAGACCACAAGGTCAGGCTTGGGCAGCAGGCCTGTGAGGGCCACGTGCACGCTGTCCGATGGGGTGCCGTTGATGTAGCGAAACCCGTTGGCCGCGGTATACACGGACAGGGGCCGGTTCAAGGTGAGGGCATTGGAGGTGCCGCTGGCGTTCTGCTCGGGTGCGATCACGTCGATCTCGCCCAGGCCCTCCATGGCTTTGGCCAATGCGGCAATGCCGGGTGCCAGATAGCCGTCGTCGTTTGCGATGAGAATACGCATTGGCCGATTGTAGGCAGGCCCTCTGCCCGCGCCGAAAGACCGGAAACCACGATGACGATGCACGGATGGCTTTGCGAGAACCCCACCGGGGCCGATCAACTGCAGTGGAAGCCGCTGAACCTGGGCGCGCCCGGACCCGGTCAGGTCCTGGTGGCGGTGCGCGCCGCCAGCCTGAACTTCCCCGATCTGCTGACGGTGGAGAACAAGTACCAGATCAAGCCTCCTCTGCCCTTCGTGCCGGGCGCGGAGTACTCGGGTGTGATCGAGGCCATTGGGCCGGACGTCACCAACCTTCGCCCGGGGCAGCATGTGGCGGTGATCGGCGCCAATGGTGGGTTCGGTACGCATGCATTGACCCCGGCTTCACAGTGCCTGCCCCTTCCCCCGGGGGTTCCCTTCGAACACGCGGCGGCCTTTGCCTTCACCTACGGCACCACGCACCACGCGCTGATGGACCGCGGCCAACTCAAGGCCGGTGAAACCGTGTTGGTGCTGGGGGCCGCCGGCGGTGTGGGCACCTCGGCCATTCAGGTGGCCAAGGCAGCGGGCGCGCGCGTGATTGCCGGCGTGTCCACCGATGAAAAGGCCGCCTTCTGCAAATCCTTGGGCGCCGACGACACCATCAACTACAGCACCGAGGATGTGCGCGAACGACTCAAGGCCCTCACCCAAGGGCGTGGCCCCGATGTGGTCTACGACCCGGTGGGTGGTGCACTGGCCGAACCGGTGTTCCGCTCCATTGCCTGGCGAGGCCGTTACCTGGTGATCGGTTTTGCGGGCGGCAGCATCCCCGCCCTGCCCTGGAACCTCGCGCTTCTGAAGGGCGCATCGGTGGTGGGTGTCTTCTGGGGCGACTTTGTCCGGCGTGAGCCCAAGGCGTTCGCGCAGGCCCTGGGCGAACTGCTGGCCTGGTACCAACAGGGGCTGATCAAGCCGGCGATCGACCGCGTGTTGCCGATGAGCGAGGTTCCCCAGGCCTACGCATTGATGGCCACGCGTGCCGTGCGGGGCAAGTTGGTGATGACCAACGCGGCGCAGCCCTGAAGCATGCCGTCGGCCCGCGACACAGGCCAAGCGCCTCCCCAGGCCTTGCTGGTGGAGGGCAGCGCAGTGGCGCGCAACATCCTGGAGCGCGTGTTGAAGACTGCGGTGCTGTCGGACCTTCGCGTGCTGGCCGTGGCCGTTCCCCAGGATGTACCCGACCAGTTGGACCAGCTGGAATTGGCCTTGGTGGACATTGATCTGGACGATGAGGCGGCGCTGTCGTTGATTCGGCGGCTGCCGCGGCAGTGCTGGCGGCTGGCGACCACGCTGTACGATGAGGAGGAGCGCCTGTTGCCGGCCTTGGCCACTGGCGTGCACGGCTACCTTCTCAAGCAAGACCGCTATGAACGCCAGGTGGAGGCCTTGCAAAGCGTGCTGAGGGGCAGACCCGAGATGTCGCCGGCCATGGCGCGCACGGTATTGGAAAACCTGCGACAAAAGGGTTCACAGGCGCAGCCGCTGGACGCGGATTTGGAGCTGGCACTGGGCCATCTGGGCCGAGGGCGCAGCGTCAAGGAAACCGCCCGCGCCATGAAGATCACAAGCGACGAGGTCGCGGGCTTGGTGGCCCGCGTCTATACGCTGATGCACCAACCGGCCGGCGCGCAAGGCGCGGCCTTGAACGGATGACGAATCGAATGAAGACCGGATTGTGGGCATCGGCCCTGGGCGCCGCGGTGCTGTTGGCCGTGGGCTGTACCCCGCAGGGCCCATCTTCGCCACCCTCGGCAGGGCCGGCTGGTGCGGCGCCCGCAGCTTCCAGCCCTGCGGCGTCCGCCAGTGCGTCGACAGCCGCCGCGCCGGCTGCGCCCCGCCCGGGTGGCGGCGGCCCCGTGTCGGTGACCTTGGTCAAGGCGGAGAAGCGCGCCCTGCCGGTGGGCCTGGACCTCACCGGAACCGTGGCCGCACGCCGCACGGTGGATGTACGGGCCCAGGTGGGCGCCACGGTGCGCGCGGTGATGGTGCGCGAGGGCGACTCCGTTCGGCAAGGCCAAACACTGTTCCAGCTGGATGACCGCAACGAGCGCGCGCAGCTGGAACGCGTGCAGGCCCAACTGCTGCGCGACGAAGCGGCCTTGGCCGATGCGCGCCGGCAACTCAAGCGCAGCGAGGAACTGCTGGCCCAGAACTTTGTTTCGCCTGGTGCGGTAGATGCGCAGCGGACGGCGGTGCAGACGCAGGACGCGGCCGTGGCCGCCTCACGTGCGGCGGTCAATGCGGCCCAGGTGGCCCTATCCTTCATGACCGTGGCCGCGCCGCAGGATGGTCGCCTGGGTGCGATCGCGATACATCCAGGGGCCTACGTGAGCCCGGGTGGCGCGCCGCTGGTCACCATCAGCCAGCTCAACCCGGTGCTCGTGAGCTTTTCCTTGCCGCAGCGGCACCTGGAGGATGCACTGGTGGCCCTGAAGAGCCGCGCAGCCGTGGTGGAGGTTCGCCCGGCGGATGAACAGGCCGGCTCCAAAGCCAGTGCCGCCGCGCCTCTGGTGTTCGTGGACAACACGGTGGACACCGCCACAGGCACGGTGCGTGTGCGTGCGGAAATCGACAACCGGGACGCCCGCTGGTGGCCCGGCGCCTATGTGAAGGTGCGCATGAATCTGCAGTCCATCGAAGGGGCTGCGGTGGTTCCCGTGGCCAGCGTCGTGCAGGGTGCACGCGGCCGCACGGTCTTTACCGTGGACGATGAGGGCACGGCCACCGCACGGCCCGTGGAGGTGTTGGCCATGTCCGATGGCATGGCCGCCGTGAAGGGCATCTCTCCCGGTGATCGGGTGGTGCTGGAGGGCCGACAGAACGTGCGCAACGGCACCAAGGTGGTGGACCGCAGCAAGGACAAGGACGGCAAGGCCAAGGCCGAGGGCGGCAAGGACGCCGGGAAGAAGTCCGCGGAATCGGCAGCACGATGAACCTCTCCGAAATCTTCATCCGCCGTCCGGTGATGACGGTGCTGCTGAACCTGGCCGTGATCGTGGCCGGGGTGCTGAGCCTGCAGTTCATTCCGGTGGCCGCACTGCCCAGCTACAACACGCCGGTCATCAACGTGTCGGCCAACCTGCCCGGGGCCAGCCCCGATGACATGGCCACCGCGGTGGCCTTGCCGCTTGAGCAGCAGTTCCAGACCATTCCCTTTGTGGCGCAGATCAGCTCCACCAGCACCTTGGGGCAGACCAGCGTCACCATCGAATTCGATGAAGGCCGCAACATCGACGCCGCCGCGGTGGATGTGCAGGCTGCGCTGCTGCGCGCACAGCGATCGCTCCCGCTGGAGATGACCTCGCCGCCCAGCTACCGCAAGGTCAACCCGGCGGACTCGCCAGTCCTCTTCGTCACGCTGAATTCACCCTCCATCGACACGCGTGATCTGCAGGCCTACGCCGATCAGGTGATCGTGCCCAACCTGTCCACGCTGGCTGGTGTGGCGCAGATCAGCGTGTTTGGTGCCAAGCGCTATGCGGTACGCGTTCGGTTGTTGCCCGAGGCGCTGCAGGGCCGCAACCTGACGGTGGACGACGTGCGCGTGGCCCTGATTGCCGCCAACGTGAACACGCCGCTGGGCACCTTGGACGGCCCGAGGCAGATCCTGACCGTGCAGGCCAACCGGCAATTGCGCACCGCACAGGAGTTCGGCGACCTCATCATCAGCACCCGCGGCGGCGTGCCGGTGCGGCTGCGCGACGTGGCCAGGGTTGAAGACAGTTTTGAATCGGTCAAGTCCTTTGCCAGCTTCAACGGGGAGCCCTCGATCTCCCTGGCCGTGTTCCGCCTGCCTGACGCCAACACGGTGCAGGTGGTGGACGCAGCCAAGGCCGCGTTGGAGGAGTTGAAGGCTCAGTTGCCGGCCTCCATTGCCATGCGGGTCACGAATGACCGTTCAGTGTCCATCCGAGAGGCGCTGCACGACGTCACCCTCACGCTGATCGGCACCATCATCCTGGTGGTGCTGGTGATCTTCCTGTTCCTGCGCCGCTTCGTGGCCACGGCCATTCCATCCCTGTCATTGCCGGTGTCGCTGATGGGCGCCTTGGCCATGCTGTGGGGCCTGAACTATTCGCTGGACAACATTTCGCTGCTGGGCCTGACGCTGGCCGTGGGGTTGGTGGTGGACGATGCCATCGTGGTGCTGGAGAACATCGTGCGCCACGTGGAGAACGGCGAGCCGCCCTTCCAGGCTGCGCTGCGCGGCGCGCGCGAGGTGGGCTTCACCATCATCTCCATCTCCACCTCGCTGGTGGCGGTGTTCATCCCCGTGTTCTTCATGCCCGGTGTGATTGGCCTGCTGCTGCACGAATTCGCCGTGGTGGTGGGTCTGGCCATCCTGGCCTCGGCCTTCGTCTCGCTATCGCTGGTGCCCATGCTGGCCTCGCGCTTCCTGACGGACGAGGCGCACAAGAAGCCGCCGGGGGCTGTGGTTCGGTCATTCGAGCGTGGATTCGACGCGGTCTTGGGCGCCTACACACGAAGCCTGGACGTGGCGCTGCGCTGGCGGCGTTCAGTGCTGATGCTGGCCCTGGCCACCTTCGCGGCCACGGCCTGGACCTTCCATGTGATCCCCAAGGGCTTCTTCCCTGAAGAGGACATCGGGCAGATCCAGGTCACCACCGAAGCAGCCGAGGATGTGTCCATCGAAGCCATGTTGGCCTTGCAGCAGCAGGTGATCGACGTGTTCCTCAAGCACCCCGCGGTGGCCACGGTCAACAGCGTGGTCGGCGGCAATGCCACACCCAACAATGCGCGGCTGTTCGTGAACCTCAAGCCCCGCGCCGAGCGCGACACCATGAAGGGCGTCATCGAAGACCTGCGCAAGCGCACCCGCGCCGTGCCGGGCATTGCCGTGTTCATGCGCCCGGTGCAGAACCTGAATGTGGGCAGCCGGCCCAGCAAGGCGCGCTACCAGTACATCCTGCAAAGCGTGGAGCCCTCGGAACTGGACCTGTGGGCCAACCGCCTGCAGGAAAAGCTGCGCGCGGACCCCCTCTTCCGCGATGTGACCACGGATTCGCAATTGCGCGGCCTGCAGGCCACGCTCAACATCGACCGCGAACGCGCCAACGCCTTGGGTGTGCCGATGGACGCCATTCGCTCGGCGGTCTACACGGCCCTCGGCGAACGGCAGGTGTCCACCATCTTCACGCCGGTGGACACCTACCGCGTGATCATGGAATTCGCACCCGAAGCCAAGGTGGATGAGCGTGCGTTTGCGGGTCTGTCCGTGCGTTCGTCCTCAGGTGCGCTGGTGCCGCTGACCGCCCTGGCCACCGTCAAGCGCACCGTTGGGCCCACCGCGGTGAACCATGTGGGGCAGCTGCAGGCGGTGACGCTGAGCTTCAACCTGGCGCCCGGTGCGGCGCTGGGCGACGCCACCAACCAGATCGACAAGATCCGCAGCGAAATCCGCCTGCCTGCGTCAATCGTCACCAAGTACGGTGGTGATGCGGCCGTGTTCAAGAGTTCGCAGCAGGGGCAGGCCGTGCTGATCGTGGCCGCCCTGTTGGTGATCTATTTGCTGCTGGGCGTGCTGTATGAGAGCTTCATCCACCCCATCACCATCCTGGCCGGCCTGCCCTCGGCCGCTGCCGGCGCGCTGCTCACGCTGATGGCCTTCGGGATGGAGCTCACACTGATTGCCACCATCGGCATCATCCTGTTGATCGGCATCGTGAAGAAGAACGCCATCATGATGATCGATTTCGCCCTGGATGCGCAGCGCACGCAGGGCATGAGCCCGGCGGTGGCCATCCGCGAGGCCTGCATCCTGCGCTTCCGCCCCATCATGATGACCACGCTGGCCGCCCTGGTGGGTGCGCTGCCCATTGCCATCGGCATCGGTGCCGGAGCCGAACTGCGGCAGCCCCTGGGCCTGGCCGTGGTGGGCGGCCTGGTGGTCTCACAGGCCATCACGCTGTACATCACGCCCGTCATCTATCTGGCCCTGGACCGCTTCAGCGGACGCGGGCCCATCACGGGCAACAGCCTGGATTGACATGAGCCATCACGCCGAACACTTCTACGAACCGCGCAACGGCCACGGGCTCAAGCACGAACCCTTCAATTCCATCGTGGGACCACGCTGCATCGGCTGGATTTCCACGCGCTCTGCCGAGGGCGTGCTGAACCTGGCGCCGTACAGCTTCTTCAACGGCTACAACTATGTGCCGCCCATCATTGGGTTTTCCAGCATCGGCGCCAAGGACAGCCTGCGCAACATCGAGGCCACGGGTGAATTCGCCTGGAACCTGGTGACGCGCGACTTGGCCGAGGCCATGAACCAGACCTGCATCGACGCCCCGCCGGAAATCGACGAGTTTGAATTGACGGGCATGACGCCTGTTCCATCGCGCGTGATCAGCGCACCGCGCGTGGCGCAGAGCCCAGTGTCTTTCGAATGCAAGCTCACGCAGATCCACCGCCTGCTGCGCGCAGACGGGACGCCCATCGACACCTGGATGGTGTTCGGCGAAGTGGTGGGCGTGCACATTGCGCAGCACCTGATCGTGGATGGCGTTTACCAAACAGCCGCGGCACAACCCGTGCTGCGTGGCGGTGGCGCGGGCGACTACTTCACCGTGCGCGACGAGGACAAGTTCGAGATGCGCCGGCCGCAGTGGGCCAAGCGCGGATAAAGGCAGCGCAGGCGCTCAAGCCGCGCGCTAGCGGTACACCTGCTGGGCCGCGGCCAAAGCCTCCCGCACGCGCTTGACCAGCGCCGGCGGCGACAGCACCTGCACCTCGGCCCCGTGGCGCAGCACGTCCATCACCACCTCGGTTTCCTGCACGTAGGGCAGGCGCAATTCAAAGCGGCCATCGTCCCGCCAGCGCCCCTCCTGCTGGGGGTGCCACTGCTCCCTTGAAATCCACTGGGCGGCCTGCGCCTCGAACAGCAGCACGGCCCATTGCGGCTTGGCTCCGGCATAGATGCCGTAGCCCGCGTCCATCTCGGCCTGCACCGTCTTGAGCGACACGTCCTTGGCCTTTTCCTCGCTCACGCGCGCGTCTTCAATGGCGTCCAGCGCGAACCGGCGCAGGCCTTGCGCCTTGTGGCACCAGGCGTCCAGGTACCAGGTGGCCCGGTAGTGCACCAGGCGCTGGGGAGAAACCGTGCGCTCACCCGACTCCCCACGGCTGCGCGTGTGGTAGGCCATGTGCAGGCGCCGGCGGTTGATGAGTGCTTCGGACACGCGTTCAAACCACTGGATAGGCACGGGCCGCTTGGCTGGCGAGAGGATCTTCACGCGCTTGAGCACGTCGGCTGAACTCAACCCCTCGGTACCCAGCAGGGTGTGGATTCGCTCGAGCAGCGGCTGCAGGTGGCGGCTGAGGACACCGTCGGAGTCGATGTCGGACAACAACTGATGCGCCGTCAGGAGCGCATACAGCTCACGTTCGTTGAACCACAGGCCCGGCAGTTCATGCCGGTCGCCGCGGCCGTCCTGCCCGTCCTTCTTCAGGGTGTAA
>JAIYCN010000401.1 GCA_027487995.1 Rubrivivax sp.
CCAGGCCCTTGGCCGCATAGTCGCGGTGCAATTGATCCAGCACCGGGAACGAAGCCTTGCACGGCCCGCACCACGACGCCCAGAAGTCCACCAGCACCACCCGCCCGGTCCGTTCCGGCAGCGCCTCGCCCGCCAGGCGCGGGAGATCGTCGCCCGTCAGTTCGGGAAAGCGGTCGCCGGGCTGGATTGCCCCGCGCAGGGACACCACCGCGCAGGCCGTGGCGGCCAGCAGGCTCAGTTCAAGTCGCGACATAATGGAAAAAGCCCCGCGTCTGCGCCCGGGTCTGCTCGCCCACGAGCAAGCCCTCCGCCCCGGGGAAGGATTGGATGAATTCGACGCCCCGGGGAATGCCGAGAACGAAGGCGGTGGTCGAAAGGACGCCCGCCTGCAGGCAGGTTCCCGCCACGACGGTGGCTTGCCGGCACCCGTGGGCCACGGGCCGCCCCGAACGCGGATCAACGATGTGCCCGTAGCGGCGCCCCGCGATTTCCACGTGCCGCAGGTAGTCGCCCGAAGAGGCGACGGCCCGGTCGACCGCCGCCACGCTGCCCGCCGTGGCGCCGGGCCGCGCCGGGTCCTCCAATCCGATATGCCAGGCAGCCCGGTCCGGCGGCCGCCCCAGCGCCCGCAGGTCGTGCCCAAAGTCCACCAGCGCATGCGCCACGCCGTGGCGGCGCGCGATCTCGATCGCCCGATCGACCGCGAACTCCTTGCCGAAGCCGCCGAAGTCGAGGGCCATCCCCGGCTCCGGCAGGAAGATGCGTCCCGGCGCCCGGGCGACCTTCTTCCACCCCACTAGCGCGCGCGCCCGCTCGATCTCCGCCTCCGTCGGCAGCCGCGGCACCGGCGCCTGATAATCCCACAGGCGCTGCAGGGGCAGGCTGGTCGGATCCAGCACGCCCTGGGTCATGAAGTGGAGGGTGTCGCAGACCTGCAGCATCGCCTCCATCTCGGCATCAATCGCCACCCACTCCCGGCCGGCCGCGGCGTTGATGCGGCCGATCAGGCTGTCGGGCCGGAACCGGGTGTAGCGGGCCTCAAAGGCCTGCACCCACCCGACCACCTCCTGTTCGAAGGCCTCGGCCGGCCGCGCGTCCGCCGAGCCGAGATAATACTGCACCTCGCAGCGGGTGCCCAGCGCGTGAAAACTCAACCGACGCAACGGACCCGCCGCCGCCGGTCCGGCCGGGACCGCGGGCGGGGGACGATGCGCTTGCGCCAGTTGGGCCATCGGCGACTCCTTACCAGCCGAAGCGCGCGCCGACCGTCAGGATATCCGCCCGGCAATAGGCGCTCCCGGGCGTGACGCCGTCCCGCCCGTGCATCGAGTACCGTTCGTAGGCCGCATCGAGCTGCAGCGCGGCGGTCACGTCCCAGATCACCTTGAACCCATAGGTGTGGGATTGGAGCGCGGAGAGCCGGTAGTCCGAGGAATAGAACGGACCCTGGGGGCGCGGCGGGCCTTCGGTCGGCATCACGGTGGTACCATCGAAACGGTAACGGTAGAAGCGGGCGGCAGTTTGATCGTGGAACCGGTAGCCCGGCCGGAAGATGACCCGGTCGCCCAGTTGCTGGAACCACGCGAGGTCCACCGTGTGGGCGCGCACGCCGTAGGAGTCGCGGTGGTGGCGGTAGCTGGCGTCGACCGCGCCCCGCAGGCTCGGGAAGGCACGGTTCAGGGCGGCGAGGGCGAGGCGCTTGTCGCGGACGTCGGGCCGGTTCTCGGCGAAGGTGAGCGGCAGCGACAGGCCGGGAATAATCTCCACCGTGCGGGCGACCAGCTTGTACGGATCGGCCAGAAAGCCGCGCTGCCGGCCCCAGGTGAAGTTGAGGGTGACGGAGGTCCGCGGGTCGAGCAGTTGGGTCACCCCGAGGATGGCGTCGCGGGTGCGCTTGTCCGCCCAGGGTTTTTGGAAGAACACCCGGACCTCGTCGGCGGTGCCCGCGAGCCCGGCGAGCAGGGTGGTGTTCTTCTGGTTGAATTCCGCCTGGCCGTTGACCGACCAGCCCACGGAGTCGTAATCGCTCTCGAGGCTGCGGCCGGCGCCGACGGTGAGGGCGCCCCCGCTGAACTGGCGGGCGATGGTGGCGTTCCAGGCTCGGCGGCGTTCGGTCAGCTGGGCCAAGGGCACTTGATCGCTGCCGGCCGGGGCGGGTTCGCCCGTGGGCGTGGCGCCAGCGATGGCGTCCAGCACACCCTCGACCTTCAGCTTGGTGTCGGTGCCCAGGTCCTTTTCCACCGTGGCCCCGTGGACTTGGACGGCGATGCGGCCGGCGGCCTCGCGGTAGTCCTGATACTTGTAGCGGACGGCTTCCTCGGCCCGTAGGGCGCGGGGCGAGAGCCAGACGAGGGCGGCGGCCAGCAGGGCGGCGCGGACCGGGTGCGGGGCGAAGGGAGCCATAGGCGGCGCGGGGAGGTAAAGCCCCCGCGACCCCGGAGGCAAATCAGGGCTGGGCGAAAAGGGGAGGGCGTCCCCAGCGGTTCAGCGGGAAGGAGGCAGCAGGTGGCTGAGCCGCGGTTCGAGGGTTTAAGCCGGATTGCTTCTGACCGCGAAGCCTTATGGGCGCCAAGGCCTCACGGCCTTGGTCCGGGCCGTCCCTTCCGAGCGCTCGCCCTGAAGCCTCCGCGGCGTCTATGGACGCCACCACCAAC
>JAIYCN010000005.1 GCA_027487995.1 Rubrivivax sp.
GACGGCGGCGAAAGCCAGCAGGGAAAGCGGGTTGTTCATGATGCAGACTGCGTGATTGAAAACCGCCACGACAGGCCGCAACCGGGCCGCCCGCCGCAAAACCGCGCGATTATAGGGTCGGCCCTATACTGAACCTGACAGGTCTGAACGGTACATCCGACACGAATACCCATGAAATTCCAAGGTTCTCAAGACTACGTTGCCACCGACGACCTGATGTTGGCGGTCAACGCCGCCATTACCCTGCAGCGCCCCCTGCTGGTCAAGGGTGAACCCGGCACCGGCAAAACCATGCTGGCCGAGCAGGTGGCCGCCGCGCTCAACCTGCCGCTGCTGCAGTGGCACATCAAGAGCACCACCAAGGCGCAGCAGGGCCTCTACGAATACGATGCAGTCAGCCGCCTTCGTGACAGCCAACTGTCTGATGACGAGAGCGCGGCCAAAGTTCGCGACATCCGCAACTACATCGTCAAGGGCACGTTGTGGCAGGCCTTCGAAAGCGACCAGCCAGTGGCCCTGCTCATCGACGAAATCGACAAGGCCGACATCGAGTTCCCCAACGACCTGCTGCGTGAACTCGACCGCATGGAGTTCTATGTGTACGAAACGCGGGAACTCATCAAGGCGCGCCACCGCCCGCTGGTGTTCATCACCTCAAACAACGAAAAGGAACTGCCCGACGCCTTCCTGCGGCGCTGCTTCTTCCACTACATCAAGTTCCCCGAGCCCACCACGATGCAGAAGATCGTGGACGTGCATTTCCCCGGCATCAAGCAGGAACTGCTGAGCGCAGCCATGCGCACCTTCTTCGAAGTGCGCAACCTGCCCGGCCTGAAGAAGAAGCCCTCCACCAGCGAACTGCTGGACTGGCTGCGCCTGCTGGTGGCCGAAGACTTGGCACCCGAACTGCTGGCCTCCAAGGACGACAAGGTCATCATCCCGCCGCTGGTGGGCGCACTGTTGAAGAATGAGCAGGACATCACGCTTTTCGAGAAGCTGGTGTTCATGCAAAGCCGCAACCGCTGATCGGGGTTGGCAGTGGACGCACAGTTGAAGCGCGCCTTGCTCGAAGGCGTCATCGACGCCCTGGGTTTCGTGGCCGGTGGCCTGGCCGGTGGTCTGGCCGCCCGGATGTTGGGCTTTGATTTCCTGAGCGCCGAGGGCTGGGGCGGCAACAGCCTGGTGGGCATCCTGCTGGTGGGCCTGGGCGCCGGCCTGGGACGCGCGGTGGCCCGGCGCTTTTCTACCCCACGGAGTTGAACCCCATGGCCAATGCAATCAAGACCCTCGATGTGGACACGCTGTGGCAGCTGCAGCGCCTGGGCGTTCCCAGCCTCAGCCCCGACGGCGCGCAGGCGGTGGTGGGGGTCACCCGGTATTCCATGAAGGACAACAAGGGCAGCAGTCAACTGTGGCTGCTGTCCACGCTGGGCGGCGCCGCGCGGGCGCTCACGCGCTGCGGCGACAAGGACGGCCAACCGCGCTGGAGCCCGGCCCGCGCCGGTGACGGCGAGCGCAGCCAACTGATCGCCTTCATCGGCCGCCGTGAACAGGACGGCCGCAAGGACGAAACGCCGCAGCTCTACCTCATCAATGCCGATGGTGGCGAAGCCCGGCGCGCCGCGGACGTGGCCACCGGCGTGGACGCCTTCAAGTGGTTCCCCGACGCCAAGCGCCTGGCCTTCGTGTCCTGGGTGTGGCCCGACACCAAGGGCGCCAAGGCCCAGGCCGCGCGCCTGAAGGCGTGGAAGGAGCGCAAGGAAACCGCCTACGTCACCGAAGAGGCGCAGTACCGCTACTGGGACCACCACATCCCGCAGGACCGCGTGGCGCACCTGCATCTGTTGACGGTGGGGGCGGATGAGTCCTCGGCCAAGGTGGTGGACCTCTTTGAAGGCACGCCCTACGAACTCACCCGGGCTGAGCCGGACGCCAACGCCTTCGACATTTCGCCCGACGGCCAGCGAATCGTCTTCGCCTTTGACCCGGCACCGCAAAAGCGCATGGACGGCCGCTATGCCCTGGCCGAGATGGAGTTGAAGTCGCGCCGCGTCACCGTCATTGCGCAGGATGCGGATTGGGACTTCAGCGCGCCGCGCTACAGCCCCGACGGGCTGCAGGTCGCCTTCCTGGCCAGCCACCAGGCGCGCAAGCACACCATGCCGTCTCAGTTGGCGATGTGGTCGAGAAAGTCCGCTGCCAGCGGTTCGACCAAGGCATCGAGCAAATCCCGCAGCGTGGGCCACTGGCAGGTGCTCAGCGCCCAGTGGGACCACGAGGTGAACGCACCGCTGCGCTGGGCCGACGACGGCCAGAGCCTGTTGTTCACCGCCGAAGAGGAAGGCCGGCAGCATTTGTGGCGGTGGTCCTTGGCCACGGCGTCAGCCCAGGTGGTCACCGATGGCGGTTGGGTCCAAGGCTTCGACGCCAGCGGCGATGTGCTGGTGACGGTGGCCGACGGCGTGGACCACCCGGCGCGCATCCACGCCTGCGTGGGCGCCCAGGCCCCGCGCCGCATCGAGACCTTCAACGACGACATCCTCAAGCCCCTCACCATGGGCACCACCGAGGAAATGTGGATCACCGGCGCGCAGGGCGACCGGGTCCAGGTGTGGGTCACCTACCCACCGGGCTTCAACGCGAAGAAGAAGTACCCGCTGCTGCAGGTCATCCACGGCGGGCCCCACACCGCCTTCGGCGACGCCTTCCACTACCGTTGGAATGTGCAGACCTTTGCCGCGCAGGGTTATGTCGTGGCCGCCGTGAACTACCACGGCTCCAGCAGCTTCGGCTACGCCTTCAAGGACAGCATCAGCGGCTGCTGGGGCGAACTGGAACTGCAGGATGTGGAGGCCGCCACCGACGCCCTGCTGAAGAAGCCCTGGGCCGACCGCAAGCGCGTGTTCGCCACCGGCGGCAGCTACGGCGGCTACATGGTGGCCTGGATGAACGGGCATGTGAAGCCCGGACGCTACGCCGCCTACATCTGCCATGCCGGCTGCTACGACTGGACCGCCATGTTCGCCGACGACGCCTACACCTGGCATGCCAAGGAACTCGGCGCCTGGTACTGGGACGACATGGCGCGCGTGCACGCGCAAAGCCCGCATGCCTTCGCGCAGAACATGAAGACGCCCACTCTGGTCATCCACGGGCAACTGGACTACCGAGTGCCCGACGCGCAGGGCCTGGCCTACTACAACACGCTCAAGGCGCGCGGTGTGGACGCGCGCCTCGTGTGGTTCCCCGACGAGAACCACTGGATCCTGAAGCCGCGCAACTCCAAGCTCTGGTACGGCGAGTTCTTCGACTGGCTCAAGCGCCACGATGTGCGCTGAGCACGCCGCGCCATGCTCATCAACTTCTTCTACACCCTGCGCGCAGCCAAGCTGCCGGTGAGCATCCGCGAGTACCTCACGCTCATCGAGGCCCTCAAGGCGGGCGTCATTGGCCCCAACGTGGACGAGTTCTACTACCTCGCCCGCACCACCCTGGTGAAGGACGAGACGCAGTTCGACAAGTTCGACCGCGCCTTCGGCGCCTATTTCAAGGGCGTCGAAATGGTCACCGATTTCACGCAGGAACTGCCGCTGGAGTGGCTCAAGAAGACACTTGAAAAGGAGCTCACCCCCGAGCAAAAGGCCGCCATCGAAAAGATGGGATGGGACGAGCTGATGGAGACGCTGAAGAAGCGTCTGGAAGAGCAGAAGGGCCGCCATGAGGGCGGCAACAAATGGATAGGCACCGGTGGCACCAGCCCCTTCGGCAACGGCGGCTACAACCCGCAGGGCGTGCGCATTGGCGGCAAGGGCGGCAACAAGAGCGCCGTGAAAGTGTGGGAGCAGCGCGCCTACGCCGCCTACGACGACACGCTGGAACTGGGCACCCGCAACATCAAGGTGGCCCTGCGCCGCCTGCGCCGCTTCGCGCGCGAGGGACTGGAGACCGAACTCGACCTGGACGGCACGATCCACGGCACCGCGGCCAATGCCGGCCTGCTCGACATCAAGATGATCCCCGAGCGCCACAACAAGGTGAAGGTGCTGCTGCTCATGGACGTGGGCGGCACCATGGACGAGCACATCCACCGTGTGGAGGAACTCTTCTCAGCGTCCAAGGCCGAATTCAAGCACCTGGAGTTCTACTATTTCCACAACTGCGTCTACGACTTCGTGTGGAAGAACAACAAGCGCCGCTACGCAGAGAAGTTCCCCACCTGGGACATCATCCGCAAGTACAACAAGGACTACAAGCTGATCTTCATTGGCGACGCGACCATGAGCCCGTATGAGATTTTGCAAAAGGGCGGCAGCGTTGAATACAACAACGAAGAGGCCGGGGCTGAGTGGCTGCAACGCCTGACGCACACCTTTCCCAAGTTCGCCTGGATCAACCCCGA
>JAIYCN010000132.1 GCA_027487995.1 Rubrivivax sp.
CTGCGGGTGGCAGTCGCCGGCGACGATCAGGGTGTTGCTCTTGCTCTTGACGCTGCGCTTGGCCAGCGTCACCGCTTCGGCGGCGGCGGTGGCTTCATCGAGCATCGAGGCGTTGGCAATCGCCATACCCGTGAGGTCGCACACCATGGTCTGGAAGTTCACAAGGGCTTCCATGCGGCCTTGGGAGATCTCGGCCTGGTAGGGCGTGTAGGCCGTGTACCAGGCAGGGTTCTCCAGGATGTTGCGCAGGATGACGCCGGGCGTGTGTGTGTCGTGATAGCCCTGTCCGATGAAGCTGCGCAGCACCTGGTTCTTCGCCGCCACGGTGCGCAATTCCGCCAAGGCCTGTGCCTCGGTCACCGGGGCGGGCAGATCCATCACCTGTCCTCGCGCGATGCTGCGCGGCACCACCGCCTCGATCAGTGCCCGGCGCGAGGCCGCGCCGATCACCGACAGCATCTGGGCCTCGTCGGTCTCATGCGGGCCGAGATGGCGGGCGCGAAACTCGGTGGCGTTCTCGAGATCGCTCAAAGGTGTGAGGGCGGACATCAGCATGGTGGACTCGGCAGCGTGGGGTGACTTACAGGGTCTTGAGCAGTTCGTCGTAGGCGGTGCTGTCCATCAGACCGTCGAGCTCCGAGGGGTTGGACAGCTTGACCTTGAAGAACCAGCCGGCATCCAGCGGTGCGCTGTTGGCCAGGGAGGGGTCGTCGCGCAGGGCCTCGTTGACCTCAACCACTTCGCCGCTGACGGGCATGTAGACGTCGGCCGCGGCCTTGACGCTTTCGACCACGCCGGCAACCTCACCTTTGGTGAAGGTCTTGCCGACTTCAGGCAGATCGACGAAGACCACATCGCCCAGGGCGTCCTGCGCGTGGACCGTGATGCCCACCACGGCGGCGGCGGTGTCGGCGGCGTTGACCCATTCGTGGTCGGTGGTGAATTTGACGCTCATGGTGTGGTCTCTTGGAGGTTCAGGTGAAGGAAAGTGAAGGATGGTTCATCGCACGTAGCGGTGCGGCGCAAAAGGCATGGCGGTGACGGTCATGGGCAGGCGCTTGCCGCGCACATCGGCGTGCACCACGGTGCCCAAGGCGGTGTGTTCGGCTTGCAGCCAGCCCATGGCCACGGGTTGGTTCACGGTGGGGCCCAGGGTGCCGCTGGTGACGCGGCCAATGACTTGGCCCTGGGCATCGTGCAGCGTGGCGCCCTCGCGCACCGGCGCACGTTCCTGGCCCACCAAGCCCACACGCTTGCGCGTGGTGCCGTCGGTGAATTCACGGGCGATTCGGTCTGCACCGGGGTAGCCGCCCGCGCGCTCACCCCCGGGGCGGCGCACCTTCTGGATGGCCCATTGCAGGGCTGCCTCCAGAGGGCTGCTGCTGGTGTCGATGTCGTGGCCATAGAGGCAAAGCCCTGCTTCCAGGCGCAGCGTGTCGCGCGCGCCCAGGCCGATGGGCTGCACCCGGGCGTCGGCGAGCAGCGTGCGGGCCAAGTGTTCGGCCTGCTCGGCGGGCACCGAAACTTCAAAACCGTCCTCGCCGGTGTAGCCGCTGCGGGGGACGAAGCAGGCGGCGCCGGCCAGCGTGGCGGCTCGGCCCTGCATGAAGCGGAGTTCGGTGACCACGGGGTTCAGGGTGGCCAGGGCGTCCACGGCCTGCGGCCCTTGCAGGGCCAGCAGTGCGCGCTCGGGCAGGGCGGTGACGGTGCAGCGCGTGCCGATGTGCTGCTGCAGGTGCGCGAGGTCGGCTTCCTTGCAGGCGGCGTTGACCACGAGCAGCAGGTCACCGAAGGCCGCACGGTCGGCGTCGGCGGGCCGCACGATCATGAGGTCATCGAGGATGCCGCCGGCTTCGTTGGTGAAGAGGGCATAGCGCTGCTGACCAGGCTTCAAGCCCACCACATCCACCGGCACCAGGGACTCCAGCGCGGCGGCGGCGTCCGGGCCGTCCAGGCGGATCTGGCCCATATGGGACACATCGAACAAGCCGGCGGCGCCGCGCGTGTGCTGGTGTTCGGCCATCACCCCGGCGGGGTATTGCACCGGCATGTCGTAGCCGGCAAAAGGCACCATGCGCGCACCGAGTTCGCGGTGCAGGGCATTCAGCGGGGTGGTCAGCAGGGGGGCTGCGGTGTCGGAGGACATGTGGGCCTTCCAGGGCCGGGGCGATGCAATATCGCCCACGGGGGCTCGTTAAAGACACGACCGCAGCGAAAAGCTGCCGGTCGTGCACCGGGCCCCCACTGTCCGCTTTACCTGAGAGATTCGGGGCACCGCGCCTTGTGGCCGATGACCCTTGCCCCTTCGGTGGGCGTGCTCCGGGCGGCCTGGCCGCCGTGACGCGCCTCTCTCCAGCGAGGAGGAAAGTCAGTCCTGGGTGCCTGAGCGTTCGAGCCGCAGCTCTGCGCCTTCGGCGGCCGGATTTGCACCGGCACTCTCCTGACCAAACTAGTGTATCAGCCGGCGCTAAGATGGGGCGATGTCCACGACGCCTGCGGCCACCCTGACGGATGCTGCCTTGCGCGATTTGCTGCGCAACAGCGGCACCATTGCCGTGGTGGGCTTGTCGGCTGATTGGAACCGGCCCAGCCATTTCGCGGCCAAGTACATGCAGCAGCACGGCTACCGCATCCTGCCGGTGAATCCGCGCTATGCGGGGCAAACCGTGCTCGGCGAGCCCTGTGTGGCTTCCTTGGAGGAAGTCAAGACGCCGGTGGACATCGTGGATGTCTTTCGGCGCACCGAGGATGTGATGCCACTGGCAAGGAGTGCCGTGGCCATCGGCGCGAAGTGCCTGTGGCAGCAGTTGGGGGTTGTGAACCTGGAGGCCGATGCGTTTGTGCGGGCAGCCGGGTTGGCCAGCGTGATGGACCGTTGCGTCAAGATCGAGCACGCACGCCTCTTCGGTGGCCTGAACTGGGCGGGCGTGAACACGGGCGTGATCAGCGCGCGGCGCGGCGGAGACTGATGGCGATGGCCGAGCGGCGCTTTCACCCGGAGACCCTGGCCATCCACGCCGGTCAGATTCCCGACGCGGCCACCGGCGCGCGGGCCTTGCCGATCTACCAGACCACCAGCTTCGTCTTCGACTCCGCCGAGCATGCGGCGGCGCTGTTCAACGCGCAGACCTTCGGCAACATCTATTCGCGGCTGTCCAACCCCACGGTGGCGGCGTTGGAAGAGCGCGTGGCTGCCTTGGAAGGCGGGCGTGCGGCGGTGGCCACGGCCAGCGGCATGGCTGCGGAGTCGTTGGTGTTGATGACCTTGTTGCGCAGTGGGGACCACATCGTGGCCGCGGCGGCGCTGTACGGTGGCACGGTGACGATGCTGGCCGTGGACCTGGCGCGCTTCGGCATCGAGTGCAGCTTTGTGGATGCCCGCAACCCGCAGGCCTTTGCTGACGCCATGCGCCCCAACACCCGCGCGGTGTTCGCCGAGAGCCTGGGCAACCCCAGCCTGGTGGTTCTGGACATCGCAGCCGTCGCCGAGGTGGCGCATGCGCATGGGGTGCCACTCATCATCGACAACACCGTACCCAGCCCTGCGCTGTGCAATCCGATCGCGCACGGTGCCGACATCGTGATCCATTCGGCTACCAAGTACCTGGGCGGTCATGGCACCACGCTGGCCGGTGTGGTGGTGGAAAGCGGCCGCTTCCCGTGGGACAACGGCAAGTTCCCGGGGATGACCGAGCCCTCGGCGGGTTACCACGGCATCCGCTTTCACGAGACCTTCGGCGACTTCGGTTTCACCATGCGCTGCCGCTTGGAAGGCCTGCGCGTGCATGGCGCAGCGCTCAGCCCCATGAGTGCCTGGCAGATCCTGCAGGGGGTGGAAACACTGCCCCTGCGCATGGAGCGGCATGGCGCCAATGCCTTGGCCGTCGCAAAGTTTCTTCAGCAGGATCCACGCGTGGAGTGGGTGAACTATCCAGGCTTGGAAGATCACCCGCAGCATGCGCTGATGAAGCGCCAGATGAAGAATGCGTCGGGGCTCTTGGCCTTTGGCTTGAAGGGTGGGCTGGAGCAGGGCGTGCGGTTCATTGAATCGGTGCGCTTCCTGAGTCATTTGGTGAATATCGGCGACACGCGAACCCTGGTGAGCCACCCGGCCAGCACCACGCACCGCCAACTCGACGAGACGCAGCAGCGTGCAGCGGGCGTCACCCCCGACATGGTTCGCCTGTCGGTCGGCATTGAACACATTGAGGACATTCTGTGGGACATCGATCAAGCATTGGCTCAGGCCGTGGGGCAGGCATGACACGCGCGCCTGGTGGCAAGGGATTGGCGCGGACCGCCGCGCTGCTGCTGGGCCTGATGCCGTGGGTGGCAGGCGCTGCCGAAGGCATGTGGACCCTGGACAACCTGCCGCGCGCGGCGTTGAAGGCGCAGCACGGGTTTGAGCCCGATGCGGCCTGGCTTTCGCATGTGCAGCGCGCGGCCGTGCGGGTGGGCGGGTGCTCGGGCTCGCTCGTGTCCGGGCAAGGCCTGGTGATGACGAACCACCACTGCGTCACGCGCTGCCTGGCCGAACTCTCCACGCCTGATCGTCCCGTGAAGGCAGCCGGCTATCTGGCCCGCACACTGCAGCAGGAACTCACCTGTGCAGGGCTGGAGGTGCTGCAACTGCAAAGCGAGCGGGACGTGACCGCCGAGGTGCAGGCCGCCACAAAGGGCCTGCAGGGTCAGGCCTTTCAGAAGGCTGAGGACGCGGTGCGGGCGCGGCTGCAGCGCGAATGCCAGCAGGGGCAGGCGGCCACACGGCGCTGCGATGTGACGGTGCTGTATCGCGGCGGCCAATATGTGCTGCAGCAGTATGAGCGTTACACCGATGTACGCCTCGTGTGGGTGCCCGAGGATGCGATTGCCTCGTTTGGGGGCGACCCTGACAACTTCAACTTCCCGCGCTGGTGCCTGGATGTGGCGATGCTGCGCGTGTGGCGCAACGGCGAGCCGGTGAAGACGCCGGTGCATTTCCGCGTGGCGCCGCAAGGCCCGCAGGCCGGTGAACCGCTGTTCGTGCCGGGGCACCCGGGGCAGACCCAGCGCAGCCTGACGGTGGCGCAGCTGGAGCGCCTGCGCGAAAGGCTGGCCACGCAGGACATTCCGGCCTTGTCGGAGTCGCGCGGCCTGCTGCACCTGCTGTCACAGCGCGGTGAGCCCACGCGCACCTGGGCCTTGCAGTCCATGAGCGGCACCGAGAACGGATTGAAGGTGCTGCAGGGTCAGCTGCAGGCCCTGTTCACGCCGGCCTTGTGGGAGATCAAGCGACGCGATGAAGCGGCGCTGCGCGCCCATGTGCAGGCCAATGCTGCATTGAAAGCCCGTGTGGGAGACCCTTGGGTGGACATCGAGCGTGCGCAGCAGGTGCGGCGTGAAATCGACCAGACCTACGGATTGATCGCCGAGGGCCGTGCCTTTGCCGCCCCTCACTTCCAGTACGCCCGCACGCTGGTGCGCGCGGCGGCGGAGCGCGGCAAGCCCGATGAGCAACGCCTGCGTGAATTCAGCGAAAGCGCACTGCCCGGGGTGGAGCGGCGGCTCAAGGCAGCCGCACCGGTGGACCTGGCCTTCGAGCGGGAACGGCTGGAATGGTCGCTCACGCGGATGCGCAGTTTGCTGGGGCCCGACCACCCGGTGGTCAAGCAGGTGCTGGGCGCGCAGTCACCGGCCCAGCGTGCCCGTGCATTGATGGAAGGATCGCGCTTGCACGAGGCGTCGGTTCGCGCCCAACTGTGGGACGGCGGTGCGGCTGCGGTTCAGGCCAGCACTGACCCCTTCATCGAACTGGTGCGGGCCATTGAAGCGCCGTCGCGCGCCTTGCGCGACCGCTTCGAGGCCGAGGTGGCCGCAGTGGAGCGCGAAGCCGCGCAGCGCTTGGCGGTGGCGCAATTCGACCGCGATGGACGAGGCCGCTACCCCGACGCCACGGGCACGCTGCGCCTTTCATTTGGCGTGCTGCGTGGTTGGCAGGAGGCGGGCGCCCTCGTGCCCACGCACACGACGGTGGCGGGACTGCGTGCACGCCACACGGGCGCCACGCCCTTTGCCATGCCGGAGACCTGGCTCAAGCAGGGCGCGGGTGTGGCGGCGGACATCCCCTTCAATTTCGTGACCGATCACGACATCATTGGCGGCAACTCCGGCAGCCCCATGATCAACAGCCGAGCCGAATGGGTGGGCCTGGTGTTTGATGGCAACCGACATTCGCTGGGTGGGTCCTTCTTCTATGACGGTGCACTCAACCGTGCCGTGTCGGTGCATCCAGCGGTCATCCTGAAGTCCCTGCAGGAGGTGTACGGTGGGCAGGCCTTGGCACAGGAGTTGACTGCGCCTGCGGCCGCGCCTTGAGCCCCCCGTGAACGGAGCGTGACGATGAGCATTTACGAACAGCACCTGGACGCCTGCGCGGCCAACTATGTGGCTTTGTCGCCCGTGAGCTTTGTGGAGCGGTCGGCTGAAGTGTTCGGCGACTTGCCGGCGGTGGTGCACGGTCAGCGGCGCTACACCTGGGCGCAGGTCCGCGAACGCTCAGCCCGGTTGGCAGCGGCCCTGAAAGCCCTGGGTATTGGTCATGGCGACACGGTGAGCGTGATGTTGCCCAACACGCCGGAGATGGTGGAGGCGCATTACGCGGTACCGGCCTTGGGTGCGGTGCTCAACACGCTCAACACGCGGCTGGACGCGCCGTTGCTGGCCTGGCAGATGAACCACTGCGAGGCTCGCGTGCTGATCACGGACCGCGAGTTTGCGCCGGTGACGGCCAAGGCCTTGGAACTGCTGCGCAGCGAGCACGGGCGGCAGGTGACCGTGGTGGATGTGTGCGATGCCGAGTACACAGGTTTGGGTGATCGGTTGGGGACCATGGAGTACGAAGCCTGGTTGGCCGCGCATGAACCACTCGCGCGTCTGGAAGGGCCGCGCAATGAGTGGGATGCGATTGCCGTGAGCTACACCAGCGGCACGACCGGCGACCCGAAAGGCGTGGTGACCCATCACCGGGGTGCCTACCTCAATGCGGTGTGCAATGCGGCCACCTGGACCATGCCGCATTTCCCACGCTACCTGTGGACGCTGCCGATGTTCCACTGCAATGGCTGGTGCTTCCCCTGGACGGTGGCCATGCTGGGGGGCACGCATGTGTGCCTGCGCCGCGTGGAGGCCGCCGCCATTCTGAGTGCCATCCGCGAACACGGCGTGGACCAATACTGCGCCGCGCCCATCGTGCATTCGTTGATCTACAACGCGCCTGAGGACCTGCGCGCCGGCATCACCCAGCAGGTGCGCGGCATGGTGGCGGGCGCAGCGCCGCCGGCGGCGATGATCGAAGGCATGGCCAGCATTGGTTTCGACATCACGCACGTGTATGGCCTGACCGAGGTGTATGGGCCGGCCAGCGTGGCGGTGAAGCGCGCCGCGTGGGCGGATGAGAACCTGTCCGAGCAGACCCGTTTGAATGGCCGCCAGGGCGTGCGCTACGTGCTGCAGGAAGGCATGACCGTGATGGACCCGGAGACGATGCGCGAGGTGCCGGCCGATGGACAGACGATGGGCGAAATCATGTTCCGCGGCAACATCGTGATGAAGGGCTACCTCAAGAACCCCAAGGCCACCGAAACAGCCTTCGAGGGTGGCTGGTTCCACACGGGCGACCTGGCCGTGATGGAGCCCGACCGTTATGTGAAGATCAAGGACCGCAGCAAGGACATCATCATCTCCGGCGGCGAGAACATCAGCTCCATCGAGGTCGAGGACACGCTCTACCGCCACCCCGCCGTGCTGGCTTGCGCCGTGGTGGCCAAGCCCGATGCGAAGTGGGGTGAGACGCCGGTGGCCTATGTGGAGTGCAAGGCCGGTGCCACCGTCACGGCCGAGGAATTGGTGGCGCATTGCAAGGGCCTGCTGGCCGGCTACAAGGTGCCGCGCGAGATCCGGTTCGAGGAGATCCCCAAGACCTCCACCGGAAAGATCCAGAAGTTCCAGTTGCGCGAGCGGGCGCGCTCCACTTCCGCCATCGAGTGATCAGACACAAAAATGGGGTCAGAGTCATTTTTTCCCGAACAGCCTGTGTTCGCAGAAAAAATGACTCTGACCCCATTTTGAGAAGGGACCCCAAATGCTGACCAACGACGATCCCATCCTGCTGCGCCACGACGATGGCCGTGGCGTGACCACCCTGACGCTGAACCGTCCGCAGGCCTTCAACTCCCTGAGCGAAGACATGCTGGCGGCCCTGCAGCGGGAACTCGACCGCCTGGCCACTGAAGATTCGTTGCGCGTGCTGGTGATTGCGGCCAGCGGCAAGGCCTTCTGCGCCGGGCATGACCTCAAGGAGATGCGCGCCCAGCCCTCGTTGGACTATTACCGCAGCCTCTTCAACCGCTGCGGCAAGGTGATGATGGCGATCCAGAAGCTGCCGGTACCGGTGATTGCGCAGGTGCAGGGCATTGCTACCGCGGCGGGCTGTCAGCTGGTGGCGCAGTGCGACCTGGCGGTGGCGGCCAGCACGGCGCGCTTTGCGGTCAGCGGCGTGAACCTGGGCCTGTTCTGCTCCACGCCCGGTGTGGCGCTGTCGCGCAACCTCTCGCGCAAGGCGGCATTTGAAATGCTGGCCACCGGCGACTTCATTTCGGCCCAGGAGGCGCAGGTCAAGGGCTTGGTCAACCGCGTGGCCGAACCCGAGCAATTGCAGGCTGCGGTGGGCGAACTGTGCGAGTCCATCCTGCGCAAGCCGCGAGAGGCCTTGGCCATCGGCAAGGCCCTGTTCTACCGCCAACTCGAAGGCGGCATCGAGGCGGCCTATACGGATGCGGCGCAGACCATGGCCTGCAACATGATGGAACACACGGCCTTGGAGGGCGTTCAGGCCTTCATCGACAAGCGAGCGCCAAACTGGGCGGGCGGCTGACGGCCGCAGATTCACCTTCGCCAATCACCGGCGACAGGATCAGAAAGCGAGTTCGCCCGAGGCTGGCCCCGTGCGCGACAGCTTGGATTGCAGCAGCACCTCGGCCAGCAAGCGATCGCGGTGCAGAGGCTTCGTGAGGTGGGCGTCCATGCCGGCCATGCGGCATTCTTCGCGCTGTTCGGCCAGGGCGCCGGCGGTGAGGGCCACCACCCGCAGGCCCAATCCGCAGGCGCGCAGGCGCAATTCGCGTGTGGCCTGCAGGCCATCCATCACCGGCATCTGCACATCCATCAGCACCACGGCGTAGGGTGCGCCTTCGGCATGGGCTGCTTCAACGGCTTCAACCGCAGCCTGTCCATCGGCCACACGCTGAGCGGAGGCACCAGCCGAGCTCAGTGCACGCATGGTGATCAGCGCATTGATTTCATTGTCTTCGGCCAGCAGCACGCGCACGCCGCTCAAGTCGACCTCCACAGACTGCACCTGCTCCTGTGCGCGGGCAATGGCATGTGCATCGGGGCGGACCAGGGGCAGGTCCACCCAGAACTGGCTGCCACCGCCGGGGTTGGACTGTGCCCCGACTTCGCCTCCCATCAACCGGGCCAGTTGGTTGCAGATGGCCAGGCCCAGGCCCGTGCCTGCGGTGCGGCTGCGCGATGTGTTGCGCGCCTGCTCGAAGGGCGTGAACAGGCGCGGCAGCAATTCCGCAGGAATACCGATGCCGCTGTCGTGAACTTCGATGTGCAGATGCCCTGCTGGTGCCGTGACCAGCAACTCGATCAGGCCCTGGGGCGTGAACTTCAGCGCATTGCCCAGATAGTTCGCCAAGATCTGCCGCAGTCGGACGGGGTCGACGTAGGCTGCGTGCGGCAGCTCAGGGTCGAGCCAGAAGCGCAGTTCCAGTCCACGCGCCTCGGCCAGTGAGGTGTACGTGGATTGAAGGCGTGCGAAGAAGTCCCGCAGGTTCACCGCCTCCGGGGCAATCTCCATGCGACCGGCTTCGATTTTGGACAAGTCCAGGATGTCGTTGAGGATGTCGGCCAGAGAGTGCGCACAGTCGGCGAGCTGGTTGAGGTATTCCTTGCGCTCGGCGGCCTTGGTGTCGCGGGCGCGGGCCAGTTCGGCCAATCCCAGAATCCCGTTCAAAGGCGTGCGCAACTCATGGCTCATCACCGCCAGGAAGGCACTCTTGGCCTGCGAGGAGGCCTCGGCCACTTCGCGTGCGCGAAAGGCGTCCATCTCGCCGGTCACATCGCTGAGGATCCACACCATGGCCCTCGGGCCGCTGCCTTCGGTGCGCAGGGGTGAACCTTCCACCCGCATTTGGATGGTGCTGCCATCCGGCCGGGTGTGCGACCGGCGCATCTCCACGCGTCCATTTCGCTGGATCTGCTCACGCGCCTGAACAAAGGCCGCATCGTAGGCCTCCTTCGTGCGCCAGAGCTGGGAGACGTGCATCCCCTCGGGTTGCAGGTCCGGAATGCCGGCCAATTCGCGCAACCGCGGGCTGGCACTGCGGATGATGGGCCCTTCGGTGACCATGATGGCCACCGGCGCGTTGGCCATCACCGCCTCAAGTTCGGCCTGTTTGCGCAGCAGCGTATGGTGCTGCTCGCTTTCTCTCGATGAGAAGCCGCGCTTGAAGCAGGAATGGAACCAAGTTCCCAGCTGGGTCCAAAGGCGGCTACCCAAACCTTGCGAGGAGTGCGCGCCAGGGCTTTGAGGACTGCCCCCTGGCCGTGTCGCCTTGGACTGTGAAAAACCCACTGTGCTGCCTCTGGGAATTTTTCACAGTCTAGGCCGATTCGGACCCCGCGGCTACTGCTCCGCGAAAGCCCTCTCAATCACGAAGTCTCCCGGGCGGGTGGTGTTGCCCTCGTCAAAGCCGCGTGCTTCAAGAATGTGCTTGAGGTCCTTGAGCATGGCCGGGCTGCCGCAGATCATCACGCGGTCGGCGGCCGGGTCCAGCGGCGGCACCTTCAGGTCCTCGAACAGCTTGCCGGACTCGATCAACTCCGTGACCCGTCCCTGATTCACATAGTTCTCGCGGGTGACGGTGGGGTAGTAGCGCAGCTTGTCGGTGACCATCTCACCCAGGAACTCATGCTCGGGCAGGTGCTTGACCAACAGGTCGTGGTACGCCAGTTCGTCCACCTCCCGCACGCCGTGCACCAGGATGACCTGCTCGAAACGCTCGTAGGTTTCGGGGTCGCGCACGATGCTCATGAATGGAGCCAGTCCCGTACCCGTGGACAGCATGTACAGGCGCTTGCCCGGCAGCAGGTAGTCGACGAGCAGGGTGCCGGTGGGCTTCTTGCCCACGATGATGGTGTCCCCCACCTGGATGTGCTGCAGGCGCGAGGTCAGCGGGCCATCAGGCACCTTGATGGACAGGAACTCCAGGTGTTCTTCGTAGTTGGCGCTGACGATGGAGTAGGCCCGCAGCAGCGGCTTGCCCTCGACGCGCAGGCCGATCATGGTGAAGTGGCCGTTGGAGAAGCGCAGGGCGGGATCCCGCGTGGTGGTGAAGCTGAACAGGCGGTCGGTCCAGTGATGGACGCTCAGGACTTTTTCTTCGAGAAAGGCGCTCATCATCCAATTATCCCCAGTTCTGGAATGGACCTAGGGTAAGCCCGAATTCGGGTGCCAACCACAATCGGTCCGTGAGCGGGAATTCATGAACGGGCTGACCTTCATCGGTGAATTGGTGCTGGCCGGCATTCGGGTGGCGCGCCGAGGCGGTTTGCCCCTGTCCGCTGTGTTGCGCCAGGCCGATCAGGCCGGGCCGCGTTCGCTGGGCATCGTGCTGCTCACCTGCGGCTTGATCGGCCTGATGTTGGCCTACATGGGTGGTGCGCAATTGGGCCGCCTGGGTACGCAGATCCACTTGGCCGATGTGGTGACGGTGGGCATGGTGCGGGAACTGGCCGGCCTGATGACGGCCGTGATCCTCACCGGGCGCCTCGGGTCGGCATACGCGGCTGAGTTGGCGGCGATGCGCGCCGGTGAGGAGATTGACGCGCTGCGGGTGATGGGCGTGAACCCGGTGGAGCACCTGGTGTTGCCCCGCGTGCTGGCCCTGGTGCTGCTGGGGCCGCTGCTGATGGTGTTTGGCGGCGTGGCGGGTGTGGTGGCCGGATGGCCCGCCGCCACATGGGCGTATGGCGTGAGCACGCCCGAGTATTTCCATCAGAGCTTACGGGCGCTGAACTTCACCCACCTGGGCATTGGCCTGTTCAAGGGCGTGCTGTACATGGTGTTGGTGGCCCTGGCCGGCTGCCATGCGGGTTTGACCGCCGAGCGCAGCGCGCAGGCCGTGGGCCATGCCGCCACGCGGGCGGTGGTGCATGGCATCGTGGCCGTGGTGGCGGCGGCTTGTGTCACCACGGTGGTCTTCACCGTTCTGGGGTACTGAACCCATGGTGATCGCGGCATTGAGGACTGATCGCCATGCAGAGCCGAGCACCGCAACGGGTTCCCCGCTGTTGCGGGTACAAGGATTGAGCGTGGCCCATCGGGGTTCTCTGCTGCTGTCGAATGTGAACTTTGGCGTGGCACCCGGGGAAGTGTTGTCGGTGATCGGGCCCAGCGGCTGCGGAAAGAGCAGCCTGATGCGTTGTCTGGTGGGCTTGGATGCAGCTGCAGCGGGGACTGTCGAGTTTGAAGGCGTACCCCTGAGCGTTGATGACGCTGCTGGGGAACCAGAGCAGGCGTGGCGGCGCCGATTGGGCGTCATGTTTCAGCGCGGGGCCTTGTGGAGTTCGATGAGCGTGGGCGAGAACCTCTTGTTCCCGATGCGCTTGTTCCGGATGGGTGATGAAGGCTGGTGTCGTGCGCGGGCGACTGAACTGCTGCAGACCGTGGGGCTGGCCGATGCGTTCGAGACCATGCCGCAAGCCTTGTCGGGCGGCATGCGCAAGCGCGTGGCTTTGGCGCGTGCGCTGGTTCTCGACCCCGCGCTGGTGGTGTTGGATGAACCCGGCTCGGGCCTGGATCCGTGGGCCGTTGCGGAGCTGGATCAATTGGTCCTGCAATGGCGCGCCGAGCGCGGCCTGGGCGTGGTGCTCATCTCGCACGACATTCCCAGCGTGATGCGCGTGTCCGACCGGGTGGCCTACCTCGACCCCTCCAGCCGCAGCCTGTTGGCGCTGGGTGCGCCCCAGGCGCTGCTGGACCATGGGCCTGATCGCGTTCGTCAATTCATGCGCGCGGGACTGGAGCGTGCCCGACAACCGCTCGTGGAGAATGCGGCACCATGATCAAGGCGGCAACCCGGGTAGGCCTGTTCGTCACGCTGGGCGTGGCGCTGCTGGCGGCTGCGCTGGTGTGGGTGGGCGGGCGCTGGTTCGACCGGGTGGAACTGGCGCACATGACCTTCACAGGGTCGGTGTATGGGCTGAGGACTGGCGCGCCCGTGGTGTTCCGGGGCGTGACCATCGGGTCTGTGAGTGAAATTGCGGTGCCGGCACTGGATTCCTCGCTCAACGGTTTACGGACGCCGGGCACCGCCGTGACCGCCCGGATCGAGGTGGAGCAACTGCAGCGCTTGCGCGGGCAAGGTGATGCCGTGTCGGGCCCCTTGTTGCCCTGGTTGGTGCAGCAGGGGGTGGTGGCCCGTCTGGCTTCGCAGAGCCTGCTGACGGGCTTGCTGTATGTGGATCTGGAGCTGCAGGGCGCGCCCACGGCCGCCGAAATCACCGCCGCTCAATCAGCGGCGGGGCGGCCTTCAGGAACCACCGTCATACCAACTTTGGCTGCCGCACCGGCCTTGGATCTGGGGCAGGTGGGACAGGAGTTGGCGGAGTTGGCGCGCGCCATGCGGGGCATTCTGGAAGACCCCGCCGCGCGCGGTTTGCCGGCCGCGGGATTGGCGTCCCTGCAATCCTTGCAGGCGGCTGCACGGCGCATTGAACAGGAAGTGGCCATGCTGGCGCCACCAGGCCGCGAGGTGTTGGTCGACGCGCGTAGAGCCCTGCAATCCCTGCCCGGTGCAGCCCGAGAGGTGGGCGCCGCCGCAGTGCAGGCCCAGGCCACGGTGCGCGGCGCCGACGAAACGCTGCAGCGCATTGGCCGCGCGGCCGATGAACTGGGTCAAGGTGCAGCGGCTCTGCGCGGCTTGGCCGCACCGGATTCGAACACGCGAAAGTCCCTGCAGCAGACGGCTGACGAGATTCAGCGCGCAGCCCGCGCGGTGCGCGAATTGGCGCAGCAGTTGCAGCAACGGCCGCAGTCGCTGATCTGGGGGCCAGGCCCGGAACGAACCGAACGATGATGTGATGGAGAAACCTCGACGATGAACGACCCCTCTTCAACCAAGGGCAACCCGGCAGAGCCGCGGTTGACCAGCCTCTCCCACGGGGGAGGATGCGGCTGCAAGATCGCGCCCGGTGTGCTTGGCGAAATCTTGAAGGGCACCACAGCGATGCCCATTCCCCCGGAGTTGTTGGTGGGGATCGAAACCGCAGACGATGCCGCGGTCTACCAGCTCAATGACGAGCAGGCCTTGATCGCGACGACGGATTTCTTCATGCCCATCGTCGATGATCCCTTCGACTTTGGGCGCATTGCAGCCACCAACTCCATCAGCGATGTGTACGCGATGGGGGGGCGGCCGATCCTGGCGCTGGCCTTGGTGGGCATGCCCATCAATGTGCTGTCGCCGCAGACCATCGGCAAGGTGCTCGATGGCGGGGCCAGCGTGTGCCGTGCCGCAGGTATTCCGATCGCGGGTGGGCACACCATCGATTCGGTGGAGGCCATCTACGGCCTGGTGGCCCTCGGCCTCGTACACCCCAAGCGCGTGCGTCGCAATTCCGATTCACGCCCCGGCGACGTGCTGATCCTGGGCAAGCCGCTGGGAGTGGGTGTGATGAGCGCGGCACTCAAGAAGGGCGAGTTGGGTGACGCGGGCTATGCCAGCATGATCGAGAACACCACCAAGCTCAACACACCAGGGCCGGACTTGGCGGCTCTGCCGGGTGTGCACGCGATCACGGATGTGACCGGCTTTGGCCTGGTGGGGCATGCGCTGGAGTTGGCACGCGGCGCGAAGTGCACCATCGAAATCGATTGGCCGTCTGTGCCCCTGTTGCCTGGTGTGCGTGCGCTCGCGCAGCGGGGCTTTGTAACAGGCGCCTCCGGTCGCAATTGGGCGGGCTACGGTGCCGAGATCACCACACCGGCCGCCATGGCCGCGGAGGACCGTGCCCTGTTCACCGACCCACAGACCAGCGGTGGTCTGCTGGTGTCCTGCGAGCCGGGCACCGTGGACGCGGTGCTGGACACCTTCAAGCGCCACGGCTTTGCTGACGCGGCCGTGGTGGGGCGTGTCGTGGAGCGGGGATCAGCGCCGATGGTGGTGAACGGCTGACGCTGTTGGGTGGTTCCTTGCATCCCGAATGAACAGGGCCCGCATCTCGCGGGCCCTTGTCCGTTCGGCGTGATTCGCTTGCGGGTTACATCCCCGCGTAGTTCGGCCCGCCACCGCCCTCGGGCGTCACCCACACGATGTTCTGCGTGGGGTCCTTGATGTCGCAGGTCTTGCAGTGCACGCAGTTCTGCGCGTTGATCTGAAGGCGGTCGCCGCCGTCTTCGTTCTTCACGAACTCGTACACGCCGGCCGGGCAATAGCGGCTCTCGGGGCCGGCGTACTTCGCCAGGTTGTGCGCCACGGGAACCGAGGCGTCGCGCAGGGTGAGGTGCGCCGGCTGATTTTCCTCGTGGTTGGTGTTGCTCACGAACACCGAACTCAGGCGGTCGAAGGTGAGCTTGCCGTCGGGCTTGGGATAGTCGATCCTGGCGCACAGGGCCGCGGGCTTCGTGCGCGTGTGGTCGGCTTCGGTGCGGTGGATGGTCCAGGGCGGGGCCTTGAAGCCCAGCTTGGGCAGCAGCCACTGCTCAATGCCGGTCATGAAGGCGCCCACGTTGTTGCCCTTCTTGAACCACTGCTTGAAGTTCTTCGAGCCCTGCAGTTCTTCATGCAGCCAACTGCGCTCGAAGGCCTGCGGGTAGGCGGTGAGCTCGTCGTGCGAGCGGCCGGCCTGCAGGGCCTCGAAGGCGGCTTCGGCACACAGCATGCCGGTCTTGATCGCCGCATGCGAGCCCTTGATGCGGGCTGCGTTCAAGTAGCCTGCGTCACAGCCCACCAGCGCTCCGCCTGGGAAGACGGGCTTGGGCAAGCTGAGGATGCCGCCTGCGGTGATGGCGCGTGCGCCGTAGCTGATGCGCTTGCCGCCTTCGATGTGGGCGCGGATGGAGGGGTGCGTCTTCCAACGCTGCATTTCCTCGAAGGGCGACAGCCAGGGGTTCTGGTAGTCCAGGCCGGTGACGAAGCCCAGCGTCACTTTGTTTCCCTCGAGGTGGTAGAGGAAGCCGCCGCCGTAGGTGTCGCTGTCCATGGGCCAGCCGGCGGTGTGCACCACCAGTCCGGGCTTGGCCTTGTCGGCAGGCACTTCCCAAAGCTCCTTGATGCCGATGGCATAGCTCTGAGGGTCCTTGCCGGCGTCCAGCTTGAAATGCGAGATGAGCTGCTTGCCCAGGTGGCCGCGCGCACCTTCTGCGAACACGGTGTACTTGCCGAGCAGTTCCATGCCCAGTTGGAAGCCCTCGTGTGGCTGCCCGTCCTTGCCAATGCCCAGATTGCCCGTGGCCACGCCACGCACGCGGCCTTGGTCGTCGTAGAGCACCTCGGCAGCGGTGAAGCCGGGGAAGATCTCCACGCCAAGGCCTTCAGCCTGCTCACCCAGCCACTTGGTGACCGCGCCCAGGCTGATCACGTAGTTGCCTTCGTTGTGGAAGCAGCCCGGCACCAGCCAATCGGGGGTGCGGGTGGCGCCGGTCTCGGTGAGGAACAGCACCTCGTCGCCCGTCACGGGCTGGTTCAGCGGGGCTCCCTGCGCCTTCCAGTCCGGCAAGAGCTCGTCAAGGCCGCGGGGATCCATCACCGCGCCGGACAGGATGTGCGCGCCGGGCTCCGAGCCCTTCTCGAGCACCACCACGTTGACCTCGGTGCCCTTCTCGGCGGCCAGTTGCTTGAGCCGTATGGCGGTGGACAGGCCAGCCGGTCCTGCGCCGACGATCACGACGTCGTACTCCATGGACTCGCGGGGGCCGAACTGTTCGAGAAGTGCTTGTGGGGTCATGGAACTGCCTTTGGGGTTCGATGGTGAGAGGGTTCAGGCTCTGGTGCCGCCACCTCCCAGGTGGGCCGCCATGCCACGCTCAGACCGGCGCCGATTCTAGCGAGGGGCCCTTCAAAACTCGGCACTCGCAGTGGAGTTGAGGCCCGCCTCTAAACGCATCGCGTGCTAAGGTTGACGCCACGCCTGAACAACCTGAGCGAAAGCGACCATGTCCTACACCATCGACCTGTCGGGCCGGGTGGCCCTCGTCACCGGCGCCTCCAGCGGCCTCGGTGCCCAATTCGCGCGGGTGCTGGCCCGCAGTGGTGCCGCCGTGGTGCTGGCGGCCCGCCGCACCGAGAAGCTGCGTGAGCTGTGCATCGACATCGAGGCCGACGGGGGCGATGCCCATGTCGTGAAGCTGGACGTCACCGACCCCGACAGCGTGAAGGCCGCCGTGGCGCATGCCGAAACCGAGGTCGGCACCATCGACATCCTGATCAACAACTCGGGCGTGAGCACCACGCAGAAGCTCACCGATGTGACGCCCGAGGACTACGACTTCATCATGAACACCAACACCCGTGGCGCCTTCTTCGTTGCGCAGGAGGTGGGCAAGCGGATGATCGCCCGCAGCAAGGGTGCGGCGCCGGGTACCTACGTCGGTGGCCGCATCGTCAACATCGCCTCCATGGCGGGCCTGAGGGTGCTGGGGCAGATCGGCGTGTACTGCATGAGCAAGGCCGCGGTGATCCACATGACCCGTGCCATGGCGCTGGAGTGGGGCCGCTACGGCATCAACGTGAACGCCATTTGCCCGGGCTACATCGACACCGAGATCAACCACCACCACTGGAAGACCGAGCAAGGGCAAAAGCTGGTGAACATGCTGCCGCGCAAGCGTGTGGGCCAGCCGCAGGACCTCGACAGCACGCTGTTGATGCTGTGCGCGCCGCAGAGTCACTTCATCAATGGGGCCGTGATTTCGGCCGATGATGGCTTTGGCGTCTGAGGCGGGTCACCATGCTGCGCTTTGAACTGCCCGAGCAGAAAAAGCTCGTGCACGAGATGGTGATCCCGGTGCGTTGGGGTGACATGGACATGATGGGCCATGTCAACAACACGGTGTATTTCCGATTTTTTGAAACCAGCCGCATCGCGTGGTTTGATTCGATCAACGTGAAGTTGGGGCCCGAGGTGGTGGGCCCAGTGATCATCAACGCCTTCTGCAATTTCCTCATCCAGGTGGAGTACCCGGCGGACCTGTTGGTGCGGCACTACGCAGCCAACCCTGGGCGCACCAGCTTCGATACCTTCGTGACGATGGAGCGCACCGACAGGCCCGGCGTGATCTACGCCGAAGGGGGCGCCAAGGTGGTGTGGACGGACAGCCGCGTGCCCAAGTCCGAGCCGCTGCCCGACTGGCTGCGGGAGTTGGTCACGCCCCGCAGTGCGAACATGGCGTCGTAGTATCGTAATGGGTGGAAAAGGTCGTCGACCGGCGCCGCCAGGGTGCCGGCAGCATCCGAAGCTGAGGAAACCAAGCAATGAACAAGATTTACCCTTCCGCCGCCGAGGCCCTCAAGGGCATCGTGCGTGACGGGCAACTCATGGCCGTGGGCGGCTTTGGCCTGTGTGGCATTCCCGAGGCCCTGATTGCCGCGCTGCGCGACAGCGGCGTGAAGGACCTGACCGTGATTTCCAACAACGCGGGCGTGGATGGCTTCGGCCTGGGTCTACTGCTCGAGACGCGCCAGATCAAGAGGATGATCTCGTCGTACGTGGGTGAGAACAAGGAGTTCGAGCGCCAGTACCTGGCCGGTGAACTTGAGTTGGAATTCACGCCGCAGGGCACGCTGGCCGAGAAGCTGCGCGCCGGTGGTGCGGGCATCCCGGCCTTCTTCACCAAGACCGGTGTGGGCACCGTGGTGGCCGAGGGCAAGGAACTGCGCGAGTTCGACGGCGAAACCTATGTGATGGAGCGGTCACTCGTCCCGGAGGTTGCCCTGGTGAAGGCCTACATGGCCGATAAGAGCGGCAACCTGGTGTTCCGGCGCACCGCGCGCAACTTCAACCCGGCTGCGGCCATGGCCGGCAAGATCACGGTGTGCGAGGTGGAGAAGATTGTGGAGACGGGCGCCATTGACCCGGATCACATCCACCTGCCGGGCATCTATGTGCACCGCCTGGTGCTGAACGCCCACCCCGAAAAGCGCATCGAGAAGCGCACCATCACCGAGAAAGCAGGAGTCTGACATGCGCTGGACCCACGACCAGATGGCCGCGCGCGCGGCCCATGAACTGCAGGACGGCTTCTATGTGAACCTGGGCATCGGCTTGCCCACGCTGGTGGCCAACCATGTGCCCTCCACCATGGAGGTGTGGCTGCAAAGCGAGAACGGCATGCTGGGCATCGGCCCCTTCCCCACGGAAGAGGAGGTGGACGCCGACCTCATCAACGCGGGCAAGCAGACGGTGACCACGATTGCCGGCAGCAGCATCTTCGGCAGCCATGACAGCTTTGCCATGATCCGTGGCGGGACGATCAACCTGTCCATCCGAGGCGCCATGCAGGTGTCTGAGAAGGGCGATCTGGCCAACTGGATGATCCCGGGCAAGATGGTCAAGGGCATGGGCGGCGCCATGGACCTGGTGGCCGGCGTGGGTCGTGTGCTGGTGCTGATGGAGCATGTGGCCAAGAAGAAGGACGGCAGCACCGACCTGAAGATCCTGGCCAACTGCACGCTGCCGCTGACGGGCGTGGGTGTGGTGGACCGCATCATCACGGACCTGTGCGTGCTGGATGTGACGCCCAAGGGCCTGAAGGTGGTGGAGCTCGCCCCGGGTGTGACCGCCGAGGAGCTGCAGCCGAAGACGGGCGTACCCCTGATCTTCTGAGCGCAAGTTCTGATCACAATGGGGTTGGGATGACTTTCTGACCCCGCGATGAACACCGACCTTCGGATCGCGCGGGCCCTACGGGGCCCGTTTTGCTGGCTGGCATGCTGCGTGATGCTGGCAGCGCAGTGGGGTTGCAGCACCAGGGTTTCGTCTGCTGCTGAACCGGCCTTGGTGTTGAGTGCGGACGCGGTGGAGCCCGAGGCGGGGTCGGGCTGGACGCCTCGCCAAGGCTGGGCAGGCAGCCGCCACATGGTGGCCGCGGCCAACCCGCTGGCCACCGAAGCGGGCCTGCTGATGCTGCGTGCCGGCGGGTCGGCGTTGGACGCGGCCATTGCGGCGCAGATGGTGCTGACCCTGGTGGAGCCGCAGAGCAGTGGCATTGGTGGTGGTGCGCTGATGCTGAGCTGGGATGGCAGCCGCGTGCAGGCCTGGGACGGCCGCGAAACGGCGCCGGCGGGTGCGCGGGAGGATCAGTTTCTCAAGGCCGATGGCCGGCCCATGCCTTTGCAGGAGGCCGTGTTCGGCGGCAGGGCGGTGGCGACGCCGGGTGTGCTTCGAATGCTGGAGCAGGCACACCGTACACATGGGCGCCTGCCTTGGGCGCGCCTGTTTGAGCCTGCCATTCACTTGGCCGAAGCAGGGTTCCCGATGGGCCCGCGGCTGCATCGGCTTCTGCAGATCGACCCGCTGCTGCGCCGTGATGAACGTGCGCGGCGTCACTACTACCAAGCCGATGGCTCGCCTTGGCCGGTGGGCCACCGTCTTCGCAATCCGGCGCTGGCGCAGGTGCTGCGCGACCTGGCCTCACGGGGCAGTGAGGCGTTCTACACGGGTGCTGTGGCGCGCAGCATGGCCACGGCGGTGCAAGGCCATGCGGTGCCAGGCACGCTGTCGGTCGAGGATTTGCGCGGCTACGAAGCGCTGCAGCGCGAGCCCATCTGCACCCGCTGGTTGGACCACCTGCGGGTGTGCGGCTTTCCGCCGCCATCCTCCGGGCACCTGACCATGATGCAGATTCTGGGCATGCTGCAGGCGCGCGGGGTGGTGCGGGGGCTGGAGGGAGGTGTGCTGTCGGCTACCTGGCTGCATGAGTACAACGAGGCGGCACGGCTGGCCTATGCGGACCGGGCGCAATACCTGGCCGATCCGGCCTTCGTGCGACCGCCGGCGGGGCGCTGGGACAGCCTGCTGGAGCCCTCGTATCTGCGCGGACGCGCGGCGCTGATTGGGTCGCGTGCGGCGGCTCAGGTGTTGCCAGGCCGCCCGGGTGCAGGCTCATCACATGAGCCACTTGCCTTCGCCCCCATGCCGGCGCAACTGGAGCATGGCACCAGCCACATCAGCGTGGTGGACGATCGCGGACATGCGGTGGCCTTGACCACCACCCTCGAGGCTTCCTTCGGCGCGCGGGTGATGGTGGACGGTGGAACGGGTTTGGAAGGGGGCTTCCTGCTCAACAACCAGATGACGGATTTCTCATTGGCGCCGCGCGATGGGCAGGGCAGGCCGATTGCCAACCGCGTGGAGCCAGGCAAGCGGCCGCGCAGTTCCATGTCGCCCACGCTGGTGTTCGATGAACGCGATGGCCGCCTGATCCTGAGCACCGGCTCGCCCGGGGGCGGCATGATCATCCACTTCACCGCGAAGATGCTGGTGGCCACGCAGCAGTGGGGGCTGAACGTGCAGGAGGCGATCAACCTGCCCAACTTCGTTCAGGTGATCGGGCCGCTGTGGCTGGAGAAGGGGCGCTATTCAGCCTCCGTGATCGACCAACTCAAGGCGCGAGGGCACACCATCGATGAGCGCGACCTGACCAGCGGGATACAGGCGATTGAGCGTACGCCCGGCGGCTGGTTTGGCGGAGCGGATCC
>JAIYCN010000146.1 GCA_027487995.1 Rubrivivax sp.
ATGCCGTGTTCGGGGCCGAACAGGGCGACCAGCTTCACTCCGGGGGCCCGGCGCAGCACGTCGACGGTGGGCACGCCGAGGCGGTTGACGCCGGCGGGGTGCGTGAGGAGGCCGAGGCGCTTGCCTTTGACCGTGGCGAACCCTTCGGCCTCAAGCACGTCGATCCCGAGCATCACGCCGGTGGGGGCGGGCGCGGGGGGCGGCAGCAGTCCGGGCGGGGCCTTCGCGGCGGGGGCGGCTGCCTTGGACGGGGCCGGCGAGCGGCAGCCGGACAGCCCGAGGAGGGCGGCCAGCGGGAGCAGCAGGAGGGGAAGCGCCGGGAGCCGGGCGAGGCCGAGCATGGGGCGGACGAATGGCGGTGCGTTCCCGGCGGGTCGAGCCGTTTCCGCGCCGTCCCGGCGCGGCGGTTCAGCCGGACTCATGCAGTTGGCGGCTGAGCAGCGGGGCGAGATGGCGAGCAGATTTCGGTCGAGGAAGCCCGACGCCTAACCCGGAGGGTAAGTGGAGCGGCTGACGCAGACTGAAAGGTGCCGTCAAATCGCCTTGGGGAGACCCGACCAACTGCATGAGTCCGGCTCAAAGCCGGTGCAGGTGGAATCCGCCGTCGACGTCGAAGGCCGAGCCGGTGGTGAACGGGAAACGGTCCTCCGCGATCGCCCGCACGGCGCGGGCGACGTCGTCGGGCTTGCCCCAGCGGCGGATCGGCGAGATCCCGCGCTCGTCCTGGAGGATCAGCTTGTCGTACTTGGCCTGCACCCCCGCGGTCATGTCGGTGGCGATCACACCCGGCCGAATCTCGTACACGTTGATCCCCTCCGTGGCCAACCGCTCGGCGAAAAGCCCCGTCATCATGCTGAGCCCGGACTTCACCATGCAGTAATCGCCGCGGTTCACGGAGGCGGTGTAGGCGGAGATGGAGGTGATGTTCACGATCCGGCCGCGGAAACCCTCGGCGTCGCGTTCCTGGGTAAGCATCCGGCGGGCCACCTGTTGGGTCAGGAAGAACGGGCCCTTGAGGTTGATGGCGAAGAGGCGGTCGAAGCTCTCCTCGGTGGATTCCAGCAGGTCCGCCCGGACGGTGGGCGCGACGCCCGCGTTGTTGACCAGCAGGTCGATGCGACCGAGGCCTTCCGCGGCGGCGGCGACCAGCCGCTCCCGGTCCGCGGCGCGGCCGATGTCCCCCTGCACCGTCAGCCCGTCCCCGCCGGCGGCCCGGACCAGGGCGAGCGCCTCGGCGGCGGCGGTGGCGTTGCCGGCGTAATTGATCAGCACGCGGTAACCGGCGCGGGCCAGTTCGACGGCGATGGCGCGGCCGATGCCGCGGGAGGCTCCGGTGACGAGGGCGTTGCGGGTGGACATCGGGCCACAGCGAAGGCGCCCCCGCCGGCGGGCCAAGCCTATTCCGCCGGGCGGCCGGGTCTTCAGGTGCCCGGTCCGGACGCGCGGCCGAGGTGGGCGCGGATTTCGCCGAGCAGGTTCTCGGTGGTCATCGCGTCGCGCTGGACGATGTTCTCGACGCAGGAGCGGAGGGTCTCGCGCTCGGCGGCGGTGAGTTCCTTCGCGGTCACGACCACCACGGGCACGCCGCGCCCGTCCTCCCGGGCCCGCAGTTCGCGCAGGAACTCGAAGCCGTCCATCCCCGGCATCATCAGGTCGAGGAGGATGAGGGCGGGACGCTGGCGGCCGAACGCTTCCAGGCCCGCGCGGCCGTCCGCCGCCTCGGCCACCTGCCAGCCCTCGCGTTCGAGGGCGTGGCGCAGCACGGCGCGGTTGTCCGGCAGGTCGTCGATCACGAGCGCCCGCGCCTCCTCCCCGCGTTTCACGTGCCGCGCCAGGATCGCCGCCAGCTGGCCCCGGTCGATCGGCTTGGTGAGGTAGTCGGCCGCCCCGAGCGCGAAGCCCAGCTGACGGTCGTCAACGATCGAGATCATTACCACCGGGATGTCCCGGGTGGCGGGGTCGGCCTTGAGGGCCGAGAGCACGGACCAGCCGTCCATGCTGGGCATCATCACGTCGAGGGTGATGAGGCGGGGCTTGAGCTCGCGGGCGAGCGCGAGGGCGTCGCGGCCGTTGCCCGCGGAACGAACCTGGCAGCCCTCCTTGATCAGGCTGCGGCTGATGATGTCGACGACCGTCGGCTCGTCATCGACCACCAGCACAAGCGGGGCGGAGGCATCGCCGGCGGCCGCGACCGGGGCGGGCGGGGGCGGCTCCGCGGCGGGGGCAGGAGCGGCGGCGGGGTCCGCGACTTCCACGGGCACCAGCGCGGTGAACACGGTGCCCTGGCCGGGCTGGCTGGCGACGAGGATGTCCCCGCCCATCAGCTGGCAGAACTTGCGGCTGATCGCCAGGCCGAGGCCGGTGCCGCCGTACTTGCGGGTCGTCGAGGCATCGGCCTGCACGAAGGCCCCGAAGAGTTTCGCGACCTGCTCCGGGGTCATGCCGATGCCGGTGTCGGTGACGCGGAAGGCGACGCAGGCCCGGCCCTCGTGGGTCGCGGGGGCGACGTCGAGGGAGATCCGGCCCTGGTGGGTGAACTTCGCGGCGTTGCTGAGGAGGTTGAACAGCGTCTGCCGCACCTTGGTGACGTCGGCCCGCATCCGGCCGATGGCCGAGTCGACGCTGACGACAAGGGTGTTGTCGTTCTTGGCGACGAGCGGCTGCACGGTGGCGGCGGCCTCGGTGATCATCTCGGCGACGCCGAAGGCCTCGACGTAGAGGGTCATCTTACCGGCCTCGATCTTCGAGAGGTCGAGGACGTCGTTGATCAGCCCGAGCAGGTGCTTGCCGGCGCCGTGGATCTTGCGGAGGTCGGGCAGGAAGGCCTCCTGACCCGTGTCCTCGGCCTCCTCCATCAGCA
>JAIYCN010000113.1 GCA_027487995.1 Rubrivivax sp.
GGATCATCAGGTGATCGATTCCATCACCCCGTCGCCACCCTCATGCCCCACCAGCCCCGTCTGCCGTTTTCCGAATCAACTCCGTTAGACGATTCCGAAGACGCCCTCATGATGCTCAACCTGGTCGACACCTGGTCGTCCGAGGCCTGGTGCGTTTCCATCTATTGCTTGGGGCGACTCGATCATCAAATCGATGACCCGAGCACTGATTACAAAGGCGGGCCAAGTTCGTTCGAGGAAGCCTTCGTTCGCGGTGAAGACCCATCAGGCAACACGCTGTGGGTCTATGCCCTGTGGCGGCCCACCGAACATCCACGGCCAGGGCGGTGGCCGCAGACGATCGGCTTGGCAGACACCATTCCGGCGGAGCCCGTGGCGCGCTGCCTGAAAGGCGAGCTGGCCTTTGAACTGCCCACCGACGAAAGTCTCTGGTCAGCGTGGCTGCGGATGCTGCGCTGCTCGGAGTTGATCGATGAGCCCACGCGGAAGCTGGTCGACCTGGCGATGGCGGCCAGTGCCAAGATGGAAAACCAGCGGTTTGCTTCAGTTCAGTTGGCGGGTAACGCACAGGCGTCCCTGTTTGGTGCCCATTGAAGACGAGCATTGATGCTTGATCTGTCCATCCATCACCGCCGCCGCCTGCTCGCTATCTGGCGATCGGCGGGTTGGCCGTTCCAGGACACCCTTGAGGCCGAACTGATCGCCGGCGGCTGGTTGGAGCGGCGTTGGGACGCTGAACAGCGAGTGACTGTCCACCTCACGGACAAGGGGCTGCAGGCCATTGTGGACACCGCGCGCGCAAACCGGCAGCGGCTGTCGCGGCACGAGGCTTTGGTCGAGCGCATGGCGCGTCTGATGCACGACGCAGGCCGGGTGGTGTGGCTTGGATTGCCCCTGCGGGCTGGGTTGCCCACGCGCTCGTGTGAAGGCGGAGCTTCTCCATCAGAGACTGATCAAACGCTGCGGTGGGTGATGGCCATCCCCGATGTGTTTTCGATCCGGCACACCACCAAGCCCGAGTACCTGGAGCCGACCGCGCACGAGATCAAGGTCAACCGCGCGGACTTGCTGTCGGACCTCCGAAACACCGACAAGGCCGCGGCCTACCGGCAGGCGGCGGGGCAGTGTTGGTACGTGATCCGCGAGGGCATCGGCGAGCCCGATGAGATTCCAGTCGAGTTTGGGGTGGTCGTGGCACGCGCGACGGACTTGCTGATCGCACGCCCAGCGCCGCGTCTGCACCACACATTGCCATTCAACACGTGGATGACACTGGCGCGTTCAGCACCCGTCCGCTTCGAGCCTCAGACTCAGAGCCTTCAAGTGGCGCCCAGCGCCTTCGACCAGAAGGTCAATCCAGACTACTGGGAGCCATCGCCCAGAACCCTGGAGCCCTGGTGATGGACCGATCAGGCCTCAAGCCGGGCCATCGCCTCCCGCTTGCCAATCCCACGCACCGCGGCAATGGCCTCCAACTGCGCGCGCCGGGGCCGCGACTGCCCGGACTCCCACTTGTAGAGGGTGACCGACGACACCCCGAGCAACTTGGCCATGTTGGCCACCGTGAGCCCCAGTTTCTGACGCTGCGCTGCGAGCCGGGTCGGGCTGAACCGCAATTGACGGGCTTCATCCTGGGGCGCAACTGTCGCAGCGTGGCGAGCGGCGGCACTCTGCCCGCGCTTTTGCCCCAACGTTTGTCCCCGCTGTACCGCCTTAAGCGCCCTAGTCAGTTCGCGAAGCTCTTTCTTGAGCGAGGAGATCTCGCTTCGTGCGCTGGAAACCGTCTTCTTCAACTGCTCGGTTTCGCTGCGGATCTCCTTGCGGGCGACCCTGGAAATCTCCGCTTTCAGTGCGGCGGCAATATTCGGCATCAATGTCCCCAATCTACGGTCAGGTGGCCCGATCATAGGTGGGCTCCCGCACCATCGGGCATCAGGATGTAGAGTCTTCGAACAACGTATGCGAATCCTCGACCGGCACCGCTGCACCCGCATAGTCCACAAGGCGCTGGCCGTCGTGCGACCGCAGTTTCGGCTGAACTTCCACCACGGCGTCCATGGTGTGCCGCACTGGAGTCGCGTGTGGTTTCACGGGCGGCATTTGGCTGAATCGGTGGATGTGGACCCGGCCATCCTGGCCTGGTTTGCCTACCTGCACGATTCACGGCGCCACAACGACCATCGCGACCCGCTGCACGGAACGCGTGCGGCGGACTTTGCGCTTCAACTCAGGCGCGAGCGGGTGATCACGGAATTGGACGACGCGGACTTCGAGCGCCTGTGCGAAGCGATGCGGTTGCACAGCGACGGTCACGTCGAGGGTGATGCGGCCGTCCGTGCCTGCTGGGACGCCGATCGGCTTGATTTGTGGCGGGTGGGCATTGAGCCGGAGCCGCACCGTCTTTGCACCCACCACGCCCGCAAAGGGGAAGTGCTGGAACGGGCCAACCGGATGGCGGAGGCGTCCTGGCGGTAGCAGACGATAGGAAAACGCCGTTACAGCTGAGCTTTGCTGCAGGAAGGCAACTCGCCTTCATTTACAGCGGTCTGGGTTGGCCGAGGACATAAGTCTCTGTTCCATGGCGAACGAGCTTGCCCACGAAAATTCTGTCCGCATCAATCTCTCGAATCCGGCGTGGCTCGGCATCAACGTCGATTGCGTGAATCACAAAGAAGGCGGCGTCACCGCCGTGCTGCTCCTCGGAGATCTTGAGCCAACGCTCCTGGTTCCTCACCCCCACGGAGCCCTGCCAGTTCGTGTCTGACACGAGAGCTTTGCTCATACGGCTCGGCTTGTCGAACGTGAGGTGATCAAACCACGCAGTGAAGACCGGCATACCCAACCGCCTAGAAAACTCGCCCCATTCATTGACATGATTGACGGGACGCTCACATCGCGGAAATCGTTTTGACGGGCACGTTTTTCTCCCACTCTGTTTACTCCCACATTGCCCCAGATGCGATCCGATGCTGGGGTCCGTCACTTTGAGATAGAGATGCTGCGACAACCGGCCCCAACGAGAGTGAGAATAGTGAACGTCGATCAAGCGTGTCAATGTCTGCGTTGAGCCGCATTGATGAACTAGATTTAGTGTTGAGGTATCCGTGCGATTTGGGTAAAGCCTACCCAAGTCCACCACGGGGGTAGTCCTGCTTGAAATGGTGGCAGGGGGTCTACTCTGGTGCCGCAAGCCAAGTGCGGCAAGGTACGCATCCAAACTTCAGTCAGAGGGGTTAGAAATGAAGACATCCTGGCAAGTAGCCACTGCTGGCGAAGCATTCGCCGCAGCACAATTTGCACGCTGCGGCTGGGATGTTTCGGTTCAATACGGAGCGAATCAGCCCGAGTACGACCTGGTTGTCGTGGACGGAACCCGGTTCTTGAAGGTATCGGTCAAGGCAAGCAAGAAGGGTGAATGGGGGCTCGCGCAGTCACAGATGCGCAAGGGTCAAGCCGATTACCAAGGCGCAATAAATGACTGGCAGTTAAAACATACTAACGGCACGATCTTCTGCTTCGTGCAATTTGCCGGAACAAGCTTGAATGAATTGCCGAGGCTGTACCTTGCGACACCGGAAGAAGTCGGGCAGAGACTCCGTTCGACGGCTGGTGGTCGGGGCGACACCATCCTTTATGAGCGCAAGGTTTGGACCGTAAGAGCAAAGTCTGCTGGAACCACAGACGAGATTCCACAGAACTGGAAATTTTCAGAGGAGCGGATTAATGAACTTGTCGGCATGGTGTCTCTTCAAGAAGTACAACATATGCCCACTCGCGAATAACCTGCCTCAAAGCCCGTCTTGCGACCCAGCCATGCCCTTGCCCTGCATCATGTCCTTCAACCACCCGGGCTGCTCCGGGTAATGCTCGCGCATCCACGCAATCGCATCTTCATCACCGAGCGCAGCCGCCCTAGCCATCAGGCGCTTGCCTTCCGCTGCATCGGCTTCCACACCGTCACCCTCCAGGGTGATCTCGGCCAGGGCGTGCGTGGCGGTGGCGTCTCCTTCATCGGATGCTTCTCGTAACCAGCGTACCGCCGAACGCATGTTGCGCTCAACACCTTCCCCGTGCTTGAACATCAGCCCGAGCAGGCACTTAGCGCGGGTGCTGCCCAAATGCGCCGCATCCGATAGCCAACGCGCGGCTTTGACGGGATTCTTTGCTGCCCCGTTACCGAAAAGATAAATCCTTCCAAGTTCGTATGCCGCCTCCGGACTCTTGAGGTCTGCTGCCTGTTTGAAGCAATCGATGGCCCGGGCCACGTCCTGCTGTGTGCCGTCTCCGTTCAGGTAGGTTTGCCCGAGCAAGCGAATGGCGGTCGGGTGCTGCTGCAGGCTGGCAATGTGGAACAGTTCGTGCGCTCGTACCAGATCAGCGTCGACGCCCAAACCACGCGAGTACACGCAGCCCAACAGCATCTGCGATTCCGCATCGCCCTGTTTCACCCCGTGGGCCAATAGCCGAAGAGCTGTCTCAGCCGGTGCGATGCAACTGGGTTGCTGGAAGATGCCCCAGCCGACGGCTTGAATGGCGCGGATGTTTCCCTGTTCGGCAGCTTGCAGAATCAAGGAGTGGCCTTCGGCCTTCCCTTCAGCCGATTCCGCGTTGGATGCCAGTTCACGGCCCAAGTTGTATTGCCCTACGTCGTCTTGGAGTAGCGCTGACCATCTCAGGTATCTCAGGGACTCCGCTCGGCGTGCTTCGCCTTGCGTCCCGATGAGCAGCCCCAAGGCACTCATGCTTCGTGCATGGCCACGCATCGCCGCCATTCGAAACCATTGCTCGGCCGCCTGCAAATTGACCTCTGTACCGATTCCATACCAGTGCTTGATGCCCAACGAGGAGCACGCGTAGACACTGCCGCTCATTGAGGCCCTGCGTAGGAGCTCAAAGCCCGCTTCAATGAGCTCGGGAGATTTGCGTTCACTGATCAAACGGTCGCCCTCGAGGTACTGTGCGTGCGGGATGCCCGCCTCAAGCGCGATTGGCAGCAGTTCCGACGCGCGCTGCCGGTCGTTGTCTGCCCAATAGGCATAGGCTTCCACCTCACCAGCCCACGCGGCCTCTTCGAAGATGGGAATCGCTTGCTTGCTGTTCGTGACTGCGAGCATCCGTGCCTTGTGCAGGATGCAGGTGGTGTACCCCAGCGCGACGCCGTGCTCCAGCCAAGCCAGAGCATCTTCCGTGCGGGCCTCACAACCTACACCGTAGTAGCGCCAGCGCGTTGCTGCCAAGATCGCTTGAAGTTGGCCCTGTTGCGCCCACTCTTCGATCTGAACCAGCGCGCCCGGAGCCAGTTTCTGTGCATCGACGTTGCGCTGAACTGCAACGGCTTGATCGAGTGCCTCTTCAATTGGCCCCAGGCGGTATTGTGAATGGAGGGCGAACCCAACCAGATCATCGGGATGCTCGCTGTGCCCGAGTTGTTCCCAGGTCCACGCGTCGAGTTCTTCCATCGAGATCGTTGAATTCATGGCTGAATGCCTCCTTTGGAAAAGGTAAACCAATCAGCGCACATCCGGAATCCTTTAAACACGGGGAGGCGCCGATTGGGTGAGCAGTGCGACTAGTGCAAGCACGAAGGGTTCAGCGCAGCCCCGGCAAGATTCCGCGCTTGAAAACCGATCGAATCTGCGATGCGCACCACCGCAGCGTTGAATCCATGATGGACCGCAACAGGCTCATAAAGTGAACTGGATGCGTATACAGCCCCAACATGCTGGCTCAGAAGGCCTACACCCGATCCACGATCGACGGCCATAGGGCTGAAGCCAATCAACCGTCATCGCACCGGCAGTCCTCCAACTTCAAAAGGCGTGACTCAACGAGCGTCGACTCTCACTCCAGCTCCTCCTCAGCCAGCTTCCGCCGGATTTCGTTCGCTCGACGCCTCGTGTGAAAGCAAAGCCCAATGAAAAACGGCAAGGTCACCAACATCAGGGTGACGATGACATTCGCGGCAGCCGCGTTGAATTTCAGTTCCATATCGGTCCCATCCTGATTCGTTGTCCAGCATCCATCGTCAATCCATCGACACGGGGCTTGCGTCCTTCAGGCACCAGCCGTCTGCTCCACAAACGCCACCTGCTGCCTCCACCGCTCAGTCGCACTTACGGTCTTGAAAAACTGAAACGCCTGGTCAATCGGCATACCCATGTCGTCCAGGCCGCGTTCGCACAGCACCCATGCCATCTCCGCCGCACCGCCGAAGACGCGCATCAAGGTGCGCACCACCGCCGCTTGCCTTTCCGCCAGCAGGCGGTTGAAGATGTCAGCCGGTGCGCCCCGGCGGCCGCTGAACTGCCGGGCCGCATGGTTTCCGCCCATGCTCAATGAGAAGGCGAGTTCCTGCTCCACGCTGGGCCGGCACGCGCGTGGCAATACGCCGGGGTCAATCCCGTCATGCTCCGGCACCACCACCCCCGGCACCTCATCGAATTCATGCAGCCACCGCGCCAAGGCCAGGCCGAGCAGCGTGGCTTCCAGCCAGTTCGCCTGGGAACGCAAGTGCCACAAGCCGAAGGCTGGCCGCAGCAGGGCCACCAGGGTGGGCGCCCAGGGTGCCATGCGCTCCGGGAAGAAGCGGCCGAGGTCGTCGTAGAAGGTCTCGTCCCTGTAGTGGCGCATTCGGGGCTTGGGCACCGCCCCAGCGTGCGGCTCGCGCATGGCGCACCAGTGCCACCCCACGCCTGAAAGTGTGCGGCCATCCGTGCGGGAGGCGAGTGACGGGTTGGACACCGCGCCATAGCCCTTTTGGGTCATGAGGCGGCGCGCCCGGGTCTGCAGGTCGCTCAGCAACTCGACACTGGACGCTTCAGGCGCCACGAGGGCCACCTCCGCCGCCGTGGTTCGAATGCCGTGGTCCCACATGTAGCGGTCCAGTTCGTCAACGCCCGCAAAGCCGGTGCCGATGACGCTGTAGGTGAATCGAGGGCCGTGCGAGAGCACTGACAGCGTCGCGTTGTTGCGCAACTGGTGCAGCCGGTGCGATTGCGCCTGCGCCTGCGCTTCGTTGAGCCGCTCAGGGGTCAGGAGGTGGAGGATGCAGAAGTAGTCCATCGAACCATCAAAACACACAAGTCCCGGGTGTCAAGTCTTTTTGGGGGCACCCAATCGACCGGTCTGTACTGTCGCGGGGACCAGGCTCACCCGGTGAGCCACTGACCTCCCAAACTGGGGTTCAGGAGGCATTCCATGAGCCATGAATCGCATTTCCACTGGGCGTTCACCCACCCTGAGACCGGGCGCGAGTACGTCACGCCTTGGCCACTGAGCGTGGCCGAGGCGCTGTCCATCGACCCGCAAGCGCAGGTGCGGGGTCAACCCATCTATGTCAACGACAGCGGCCGCTCGCCACAGTCCCGCGAGGCCATGGCCGGTGCGGTCCGGGCGTCGGTGCACGCGTCCTTGCTGATCCAGACCGTCCAGCACCGGGAGGACAAGGACGAATACAAAAGTGAGGCCGAGCGGCTGGAGGACTACCGCCACGTCACGGCCTTGTTCGATCGGGCCAGGGCGTTGTTGGCGCTTTCGCGGGAAACGAGGGAGTTGGCTGCGGGTGGCGAGATCGAGGATTCCAGGGAGCTTGCAGACCAGGGTAGGCTGTAGTAATAAAACACTTGTATCGGTCAGTAATGGTGTCACAATAAACACGTGACTGACAAAACCTTCACCCTCGACGAACTGTGCGCCCTGTCCGCCACGCCCAAGCGCACGGTTCGCTACTACATCCAAATCGGCCTGCTTGACCGCCCTGAGGGTGAGACGCGCGGCGCGTACTACCTGCCACGGCACCTGGACAAGCTGCTCCACATCAGGCAGCTCACCGAAGCCGGCATTTCGCTGGAGCGAATCCGCGAGGTGCTCCGGGGTGATCCCCCGGCCGTTCCGCCTCGTGCCCCACAACCGGGCTCGGTTCAGGTTCGAAGCCACATCCACATTGCGCCGGGCATTGAACTGCAGGTGGCACCCGAAGAAGCCGGGGCGACCGCTGAAGAACTGCGCGCCTTCGCCAAGGCGGCGCTGGCAGCGTGGCAACACATCAAGGGAGACACCAAATGACCATTCAATTCGCAGCCGGTACGCCGGAGTCGGCACAACTGTGTGGTGCAGGCGGTGAGCCCCTCGTGCTTCAGTCAGTCAAAGCCTCTGGTCATCTCTCAGGGCTGCTGCTTTCTATGACGCTTCGGCAGGTGTTCCGAAACGATCAACCGCAAAATCTGGAGGTCACCTATACCTTCCCGCTGCCACACGGCGCCGTCTTGACCGGGCTTGAGGTGGAACTGGCCGGCCAGCGTATGTCGGGGGAGGTGCAGGCGCGAGCCGAAGCGCGGGAGCACTACGAGAACGCGGTTGAGAAGGGCGACGCGCCGGTGATGGTGGAGAAATCCCAGAAGGGGCTCTTCACCGCATCCTTGGGCAGCTTGAAGCCGGGAGAAGAGGCGGTGGTGGAGGTGCGGTACGCGCAGTTGCTATCGTTTGAGCAGGGGCGGGTGCGGCTGGTGGTGCCGACCACCATCGCGCCGCGCTACGGCAGTGCAGAAGTGCAGGGTGGGATGCTGCCGCACCAGGTGGCCGAACCCGATTCGCGGGTGGAGCACGCGTTTTGCCTGGAACTGCGCCTGACCGGGCCGGTGGCGCAAGCGCACATCAGCTCGCCGACGCATTCGGTGGCGCAGAAGCGGGTAGCGCACAAGCAGGTGGCAAAGCCGCAGGACTCAGACGAGGTCTGCATCGAACTTAGGGGCCGCAACTGGCTTGACCGGGACTTCGTGTTGCTGATGGAGGGCCTGCAGGGCCAGACCCTGGCTGTTGCGGGTGCCGACGAGGCCTCCGGTCCGAGGCACCAGGCGATCATCGTCAGTGCCTGTCCCCGCTTGTCGGCAGCGGAACCGGCACCGCTGGCCATGAAGATCCTGGTTGACTGCTCGGGCTCGATGAGCGGCGACAGCATGAGCCAGGCGCGCAAGGCGCTTCGCGCACTGGCTTCGTCGCTCAGCGAATCAGACCGGTTCACCTACAGCCGCTTCGGCCATGAACCGTTGCGGGTACTGGCGGCGACCGTGGCCGACGCTGTTGGTGTCCGTAAATTGGTGAAAGCTTGCAATGAGACAGAAGCCGACCTGGGCGGCACCGAGATCCACGCGGCCATGGCGGACACGTTTGAGCTGAGCCTCTACAGCGCGCTTGATCATGGTGAAGGCGCCTACGCGCAAGATGCAAGCCGTGCGCCTGCGGGCAGCGACATCTTGCTGATCACCGATGGCGAGGTCTGGGATGTTCAGCGCATCATCGATCAAGCCGCGGCCAGCGGTCACCGGGTGTATGCCCTCGGTGTGGGCAGTGCGCCTGCTGAAAGCCTGCTGCGCGAGATGGCTGAAGCCAGTGGTGGTGCGGTGGAATTCGTGACGCCCGGCGAGGACATGGTGCAGGCGGTGCGCTGGATGGTGAGCCGCATGAGGTCGGTGCGCGCGGTTTCGGTGCGGCTGACGGCTGAACACCCTCCCACATGGTCCAGTGCCTTGCCGAAGCGCTTGCATGACGACGAGACGGTGCACACGCATCTTCGTTTCGATCAACCCATCACCACCGCGCCCGCACTTTCGATTGAAGGTGTGCTGAGTGAGCAGGCCTCGATCACACACGTTCCGGGCGATCTGGTGGCCAGGCTCGTGGCTGCCCGTCAGTTGAATGCCCTGCGAGCAGAAACAGACATTCAAGCGCTCGCCCTGAAGTACCAGCTGGTGAGTGACCACACGAATCTGCTGCTCATCGTCGAGCGGGCCGAGAGTGAAAAGACAGACGGGATGCCCGCGCTGTACCCAGTCAGGCCGATGACCGCAGCCGGCTGGGGAGGATACGGGTCTGTGTCCGCGCAGCAAAGCAGCATTCCAGCGATGTATGCGGGCCTAGGCGTACCCTCCGTTTGGCGCAAGCGGGATGCCAGCGCCAAAGTCAGTGAGTCGGCAGCGAGCGCTTTCGATCAGATTGAGGTGCCATCCTTCCTGCGCCGAAGCGATACCTTGCATTCGGATGTTGATCCAGCCAGTTCCGAGAAACGGGCCTCCATCATGGAGCGGATCCTGGAATCGATCAGGCCGCAAAAGGAGGTGTTGCCCACCCTCTCTTCACAGGCACTCGATCACTGGGGTTGCCTAGCGGTCAAGTACTTCAATCGTGCCTTCCGGCCGGGGATGACGTTCAGGCAGCTCCTCCAGCCCGTGGTGACGGCGCGGATTGACCAAGCCCTGATGGTGGTGCTCTACGAAGCCGGCCAGAAGGTGGGTGGGTCGCAGGCGGCGTGGGCGTGCTTCCTGTTGTGGCTGCACGAAAAAGGACGCCCTGATCTGATGCTCTCGGATGACGCATTGAGCCTGGTTCAATCCAAGGCTTCTGGCATCACCGACGAAGGACGGCAAGCGGCCAAGCAAATCTTCGACGATGCAGAGAAAGCGGCATGGGCTCGCGATGAAGTCGAGCTGAGAGCGGGGTACCTGCCCTGAGTGCATCGCTGCGCATACGAAAAGGGCGGGTGGAAGGCCGATCAACCCACAAAGTCAATCGACAACCGAAGAGATCCGCCCGTATCCGACTCCGTTGCGGCTCACAACGCTTGGGGCCGCAACCGTGGACTGGGGCGATGCTGAGTTGATTCCCCGAGGGGTGATCAACGCAGATTTTGGCCTTCCACCCGGGTGCCTGGGCAGGGGACTGTTGACCCTCCACCACATGACGCCCACGCCCGGCACCCCGGCGTGGGCCATCTAATGGTTAGATTAACGAGCGACCGACGCGCTGGTTGCGCGCGCCACCACATGACTGGCGATGTCGTCCTCGAGCTCAATCTTCACCCGCGGGCCGTTGAGCTCGGCAATGCGGTCGGTGAGGTCGAAGGATTCGCGCTGCAAGTCGGCCAACCGCTCTTCGAGCACACGCTCCTGCTCGGGCCCGAGCACGCGAACCTCCACGCCGTCGCTGCCGTACACCGACTCCTTGCCCAGCGACTTGAAGCCCAGCAACTCCAACAGCGGCACCGAGCCGCCCTTGGCCTCGGCCAGCATCGAACGACGCTGAACCACGAGGCGGTTGACCACCTCAAGCTCGGCCAGCAGTCGGTCGATGCCGCGGGTCTGGTTCTCGCGGGAGATGATGTGCCGCACCGCGGCCGTGGCGCGCATGAAGCGCTCGGATTCGGCCAGCAGGGACATGCTCAGGCGCGCCTGCTCGGCCAGGCGGTCCACCTGTGCCTGGCCGCTGACGCCCTTGACATTGGAGACCTGGCCGAGCCGGTGGGCCTGTTCAAACAACTCGGTGGCGCGCGCCTTCAGGCGCTCGGCCACCTTGTGAGCACGGGAGAGTGAGATTTCGATGGTGGTCATGCGTTTCCTTTCTTGTGGACAACCGACTCGAATCGGAAGTCATCGTTGGCGCTGACGCCCTGAGGCGCTGCACCGGCTTCAATCCAAACAAACTGAGAGCCGCGCTTGAGGGCGCCGACGAGCACCTGGCCGTCGCGCACCTGCACGGTCATGGGCCGAAGGCCCTTGGGGAGGGTGAACGCGGCGAGTTGCTGCAACACGGCTTGCCGCTGGGCCTGCTGCTGTTGGTGAGCTACCAGGCGGTCTTGAGCCTTGCGAACCAAGGCCAGCCGCTGCTGGGGGGTGAGCGTCCGGTCATTCAGGACGCGGGTGATGGTTTGGGCCGTGGCGGCCTCCACCGAAGAGGAGAGAACCCCGGATTTCTTCATACCAATTCCTTTTCAAAGAGCTGAGCGCTGCACCCGGTGCCCGGCCCACAAACCTGCGGGTCGACAACGGACACCTCACCGGCAAGCGGTGCGGCAACGTTTCAGTCAGTTCCAGCGATCAGTGCGCCGGACAGGAAAAGGAATCAGTCATAAGTAGAAGAATCAGAGTTCGTCGGTGAAGTCCGTATTGTAAAGGTTCTTCACAAATTTGGCAAGTGCCCCCGGTTAAGTGATATCAAGCCGGTACCGCCGACTCACTCCGCGTGCGCGTGCTCCCGCAGCAGCACCTTCAGTCGCTTGCGGCCTTCAGCGTTGTTAGCGCGCCAGGTTTTGAGCGCCAAGGCCAGGAAGGCCTGCTCGGCCTGTGTCAGGCCGGGTGTCTCCCGCTCTTCGTCCATCCAACCCACCGGCTTGTCCAGCAGGTGCTCCATCTGCCGAGCCAATTTATCGCCGATGCCACGCTTGCCCGACTTCACCATGCTCCACAGGCTGGGCTTGACTTGGAGAAGCTCTGCGAAGGACTGCTCAAGGCCCTTGGGCGGTGCGCCTGCATTGATCTGGGCTTCGACGAAGCTCTGGAAGGCGATCAGCGCATTGCGGCGGCGGATGGCAGCGGGGTCGAGGATTTGGCGTTGTGACACCCGCACATTATCGCGCAGCAGCCAAAGTTTTGTGAAGACGGTTCACAAAACGATTGACATTGGAGTGAAGATCGTTCACAATTCAATCATCGTGAAAAACAGTCATTGCGCCCAACCCATCTCAGCCACGCACGGTCGGAAGGCCGCCGTTGGCATGGGCGCGTCCCGGCTCCGCCGCAGATCTGTCCATTCGATCAATGGGATGGTGACAGGCCTTGGGTCGGCCAATCCAGCTGTCGCCAGCATGGGTCACCTTGGCGCCATGGCGGGTCTTGGGGGGCTGCCAACGCGATTTTCGAATTTGGGAATTCCGGGCGAGGTGGGCATGTAGCGGCCCTGCCTCTTCCCACTGACGGTGTCAGCGGGGGCCCGGATCCTTCCAGGACCGGGCCCCTTTGTTTTTCCTGCCGCGCAATGCATTGAGACGCAGGGCTGTAGGTTTCATTTCGGGTGTGTCCGCGCCCAAGCCTGGGTTTCCCGGGTGCATGTGCCGGTTGGCTCGTTCCAGCCGGTGCAGCGAGGACTGCGGCGTGCCGTGGTCAGCGCGTGTGGGCACAGCCGAAATGGGGCTTTTGCGATGAGCAGTAAGGAAATTTCATGAAGATCAAGATTGCAGTCCTCACGCCACGCAACCGATTGGTCGCTCTGGCGCTTAAGCGCAAGGCTGGCCAGCATCGCGACCGCCGCAAGTTTGGTCGCCGTTCGTAGAAGAGCAGTGGCGGCGTGCTTGATCAGGTCAACGAACTCAGAAGGGCGGGCTTGCTTTGAACCACACCGCCCTTCGTTCAACGGACAGAACCCGATGCTTCTAATTTCGTGATGGGGGTTCGATTCCCTCAGGGCGGGCCAGCCCTTCGTTTTCACATTCGCCGCGGTAGCTCAGTTGGTAGAGCGCCGGCCTGAAGAGCCGGGCGTCGCAGGTTCGATCCCTGCTCGCGGCACCACTCATCTTGGGGGTGGCTCACTTTATGAGCTACATCCTGATTAACCTGTCTTCAACGCCCTTGGATTCTCCTTGGAGACAGACCATGAAAACCCTTCGCTCTATCGCTCGCCGCCTCGATGCCGACCCCGATCGTCTGGTGGTTCAGGCGTGCATCGGATGCTTGGCCGTGCTGCCTGTCCTGTTGTCGCTTTAAGGCCTACGCGCAACCGCTTGGGGCTCGACAAGAGCCGTTGCAAATCGTAAAATGAAAGCACATCTCGAATTGAGCCCACGCTCAAGCCAACCTGCCTTCCCGGGCAAGGTGGATCGCCCCGCCAAGAGCTTTTGCTGTGGCGCGGCAGATGTGGATGCGACTCGCTTGACCTCAGGCGGCGCGCGTCAACCAAACGGGGTCAACCGATCGGGTATTCGCCCTCACTCGGTTGCGGCAAGCGGCTCCATTCGAAGCGTGTTGAATGGGAAGAGCCGCATGAACGAATCGAACCTGACCAAGCCGACCGCTTCAGACTTTGCGTCCGAGGTCGATGCACGCCTGGTTCATGCCTACCTGGAGACGGAGTACGGGGTCGAGGGCGCCATCAACAGTGCCTTCACAGCGCCTGCACAGGCTGTGCTCGGCCATTCCGCAGTTCGCTTCACCCTCAAGGTGGGCGAACCCAGCGCTGACTTGTTGGCCTTGCACCGGGAACTGGGCGTGGACTGCAGCGCATTCATCACGCCCTGCAACCCGCTGAGCCGGTCTCTTTCTGATGAGGAGAACGCACGACGGATGGGTGAGTTCATCGATGAACTGCGTCAGCGCAGCTTGCGGTATGTCCACGGACTGGGAGCACATCCTGAATGTGATGAGCCTGGCGGATGGAAGCCCGAGCCCAGCGTACTGGTCCTGGGACTGTCCCGTGAAGCCGCCCGGCGGCTAGGGCTGGCGTGGGAGCAGAACGCGATCGTGTGGAGTGGCGCCGATTCGGTACCGCAGTTGGTGATGCTTCGATAGACCCAAACGAATGACAAGCGGGTGGTGCCCCGCCGCTTCGACGCACAGCGTTGTTGCAAACCAGCACCGGGGGGATTTGATCCAGATTGCCAGCCCCGGCGTCGTGCCAAACCGGCTAAACAGGAGAGTGCCTTGACTTTGCGCTGCAAAGACGGCGACATCGCCGTCATCACTTGGGACTACCCCGAGTGCCTAGAGAACATCGGCCGCCTCGTGCAGGTGCGTGGACCGGTAACCAACGATCCCGACGGGCAGCCTTCATGGCTGATCAAAACCGTCACCTCTGAGCTCTATAGCTTCCGCGAACGCGATGGCTCGATTGCGCAGGAGCATCTGGATTGGTGCAGCCGTATCGAGCATCCCGACGCCTGGATGCTGCCCATCAGCCCGGAGCAAGAGCCCGACGGCGTGGCCGATGCCCAACAAACCCCCAACCACCTAGCCAACGGAGAACCTCAGCATGAACAGCCATAAGCAAACCTCAGGCGTCTTCTGCCGCCTCAACGCGTCGCAAGACTATGCGTCGAACATCGAAATCCGCCCCGTTCAAGGTCTGCCAGGCTACTCGCTGGTCCAGGTCACGAGCCATTGGGCACGCGCGCGGCAACCGCAGGAGGAACA
>JAIYCN010000249.1 GCA_027487995.1 Rubrivivax sp.
ACGAGGCGCGCTACCGCCGCATCCTCGGCGCCCTGCTGGACAACGCCGTCAAGTTCACGCCCAAGGGCACCGTCTCCGTCCTGATGTCCTGGGCGGAGCCGCAGCGTTCGGGTGGCCGGGGGCGGCTCTGCATCAGCGTGGAGGACACCGGTCCCGGCATCCCCGCCGCCCAGTTGGACCGGCTTTTCCACCCGTTTGGCACCCTGAATCCGGCGCACAACCGCGAACAGCGCGGCTGCGGGCTGGGTTTGGCAGTGAGCCGGCGGCTGGTGCAGCTGATGGGCGGCACCCTCACCTGCGAAAGCCAGCCGGGGAAGGGATCCCAATTCCGCGTGGAGTTGCCGCTCCCGCAGGCCGCCGCCGCGAGCGCGGCCCCGGTGCAGATCCAGGGCCGGGGGCGCATTCTGGTCGTCGATGATCTGGAGGCCAACCGCCTCGTGGTCTGCCTCGGCCTGCGCCGGCACGGATTCGAGGCCGAAGCCGTCGCCAGCGGCGAGGAGGCCCTCGCCAGCCTCGCGCACACGCGGTACGACGCCGTCCTGCTCGACATCCATATGCCGGGGATGGGCGGCTACGAGACCTGCCGTCGCATCCGCCAGATGGAGGCGGGCGGGCGCCGCACCACCGTGATCGCGCTCACGGCCAGCATCTCGCGCCAGACCTTCGGGCGCTGCGTGGACGCCGGGATGGACGCGCAGTTGCAGAAACCCCTGGATTTCGCGCGGCTCTGCAAGCTGATCACCGAGCGCCAGGCCGAGAGCGAGGCGCCGCGGCCAAACCGGCGCTGACGCAACCGTTCAGCCGCCACCCTCCGGCCGGGTACCCCGCGACTGCTCCCAGACCGGCAACGCCGTCGGGACGAAGGCCTCGACGTCGGCGATCCGCCGCTCGTCCGCGGGATGCGTGGAGAGGAAGGCGGGCATCCGGGGGCCCTGCGCGGCCGCCTGCTTGCGCGCCGCCATCTTGCGCCAGAAGGAGACGGCGCCCCGCGGATCGTACCCCGCGCGGGCGGCGTACAGCATCCCCATCCGGTCCGCCTCGGTCTCGTTGGCCCGGGAGTGGGGCAGCACGCGCAGCAGCGTGGTGCCGCCGCCATAGGCCAGCGTAAAGAGGTCGCGCATGCGCGGGTCATTGCTGTTCGCCTCCACCGCGAGGGAGCCGGCGATGCCGACGCCGGCCATCACCATCGCCTCGGACATCCGCTCCGCGCCGTGGCGCGCCACCACGTGTCCGATCTCGTGCCCCATCACCGTGGCCAGCTCCGCATCGCTCTCCGCCAACTCCAGCAGGCCCGTGTACACCCCGACCTTGCCGCCCGGCAGCGCGAAGGCGTTCAGCTCCTTCGATTCGAAGACGACGAATTCCCACCGGGCCCCCGGCAGCGCCTCGCCCACCACGCCCGCGATCCTCTCCCCCACCCGTTGCACCCGGGCGTTGGCCCCGGCATCGGAGGACACTTTTTCCTTCTGGCGGATCTGCTGGAAGGACTGGGCCCCCAGTTGGGCTTCCTGGCCCTGCGAAAGGAGCACCAGGGAGCGGCGGCCGGTGACGGGGTTGGTATAGCAGCCGGAGAGCAGCAGCAGACCGGCGAGGAGCGGAAGGCCGATGAGCGGATTCATGGGGGAGTGAAGCGGGGGCGCGGGAACCGTGGCCGAAGGCGACGGTGATGCAAACGGCTTCAGGGCCGCCTTGGTTCGCAGCCCCGCGACCAGAGGGCGTGCACCGCGACCCCCGCGGCCATCAGGCAGAGTCCTCCGGCCGCGGCGGCCGCGTCGCCGGCGAAGCCGCTCGCCAACCCCGCGACCACGTAGACCAGCATCAGGATCACCGGCCAAGGGTAGAAGGGCATCGCGAACACGGCGGCACGGCCCCGGCGGCGGGCGAGGATCGCCGCGAACGCCACCAACCCGTAGATGGGCAGGAAACCGAGGATCATGTACCGCGTCAGCGTCTCGAACCCGCCGCCGGAGGCGATGTAGGTCGCCGTGAGCCCCCCGTACGCCAGGGTCGCGACCCACGGGGTGGCCCAAGCCGGGTGCACCCGCGCCGCGATCCGGAAGAACTGCCCCTCCTCCGCCAGCGCGAAGAAGATCCGCGGGTTGCAGAGCAGGGAACTGAAGACGGTGCTCGCCGCGCTGCAGGCGACGAAGATCGTCACCACCCGGCTCGCCTCGGCCCCGAGCACGCGCTCCATCGCCGTGGCGGCGAGCGCCGGCGTGGCCGCGACCTGGGCCGGGGACAACGCGTGGAGGAACCCGGTGTTCACCGCGAGGTAGACCGCCAGGATGATCCCCATGCCCAGCAAGGTGGCGCGCGGCAGGTTCCGCGCCGGATCGCGGACCTCCCCGGCCACCAGCGCCAACCCGTCCCACCCATCGTAGGCGAACATCGTCGCCACCACCGCCAGCCCGAAGCCCACCCACAGGGAGTCGGGAACCGGCAGCGCGGCCGGCGCGGCCCCCGGAACCGCGGCGCCCTCCCCCGCGAAACAGAGCACCACCACCGTGCCCAGGGCGCTGACCTTGAAGATCCCAACCCCGCCCACGATCCGCGCGACCAACCGCCCGGAACGCATCGCCAACAGCGTGATGCGGCCCACCCACGCCACCCCCACCGCGGTCTGCACCCCGGCGGACCAACCCAAGATCGCCCCCAGATTCCGCACGCTGACGAGCGTGATGGCCGCCGTCGCAAGCGGCGCCAGGAACAGCGCGGTCCAACCGTAGACGAAGGCCGCCCGCGGTCCGTAGGCCTCGCGCAGGAAGACCGTGGTTCCGCCCGAGCGCGGGGTCCGCGCCGCCAGTTCCGCCATCACCAGCGCCCCGCACACCGCCACCACCGCGCCGACCAACCACGCCGCGTAGCCCAGCGCGACCGAGCCCGTGTTGCGCAACACGACGCCGGGGGACTGCAGAATGCCCACCCCGATCGTGTAGGTGACGAGCAGCAACGCGCCGTTCCAGACGCCCAGGTGACGCGGCAGGCGACTCGGGTCCGGGGCGGCGGGCGGGGTGGGGTCCATCGCCCGCACCCTGCCGGCCGCAATCCCGGGCTCAAGGCCAATTCCCGCCGGCGCGATTCACGTTGGCGCCGCTGAGCGGCGACGCCT
>JAIYCN010000069.1 GCA_027487995.1 Rubrivivax sp.
CGCCACCGCCGAGAAGGTGACCGAGGCCTTCAAGATCATGCTGAAGAACCCCGAAGTCAAGGGCATCCTGGTCAACATCTTCGGCGGCATCATGAAGTGCGACACCATCGCCGAAGGCGTCATCGCCGCCTGCAAGGCCGTGAACCTGCAGGTGCCGCTCGTGGTGCGCATGAAGGGCACCAACGAGGACATCGGCAAGAAGATGCTGGCCGAATCGGGCCTGCCCATCATCTCGGCCGACACCATGGCTGAAGCCGCCACGAAGATTGTCAAGGCGGTAGCCTGAGGAGCTTGCAATGTCCATCCTGATCAACAAAGACACCAAGGTCATCACCCAGGGCATCACCGGCAAGACCGGTCAGTTCCACACCCTGGGCTGCCAGGCTTATGCCAACGGCAAGAACTGCTTTGTCGCGGGCGTGAACCCCAAGAAGGCCGGCGAGAAGTTCTCCGACATTCCCATCTACGCCAGCGTCAAGGAAGCGGCGGGCCAGACCGGCGCCACGGTCAGCGTGATCTACGTGCCGCCCGCAGGCGCGGCCGACGCGATCTGGGAAGCCGTGGAAGCCGACCTTGATTTGGTGGTGTGCATCACCGAGGGCATCCCCGTGCGCGACATGCTGATGGTGCGCAGCAGAATGAAGGCCAAGGAGGCCGCCGGCGGCAAGAAGACCCTGCTGCTGGGCCCCAACTGCCCGGGCCTGATCACGCCCGAGGAAATCAAGATCGGCATCATGCCGGGCCACATCCACCGCAAGGGTCGGATCGGCGTGGTTTCCCGCTCGGGCACCCTCACCTATGAGGCCGTGGCGCAGCTCACCGAAATCGGCCTGGGCCAGTCCAGCGCCGTGGGCATCGGCGGCGACCCGATCAACGGCCTCAAGCACATCGACGTGATGCGCGCCTTCAATGACGACCCCGACACCGACGCCGTCATCATGATCGGCGAAATCGGCGGCCCAGACGAAGCCGAAGCCGCGCAGTGGTGCAAGGCCAACATGAAGAAACCCATCGTCGGCTTCATCGCGGGCGTCACCGCCCCCCCGGGCAAGCGCATGGGCCACGCCGGCGCGCTCATCAGCGGTGGTGCCGACACGGCCGACGCCAAGCTGGCCATCATGGAGGAATGCGGCTTCAAGGTTACGCGCAATCCTTCCGAGATGGGCAAGCTGCTCAAGGCCATGCTCTGACCCGAGAACCCCTCGCCCTCTCACCCAAGGCCACCAAGCGGTGGCCTTTTTACATCCGAAAAATGGGGTCAGACCCCATTTTCCGGGGACCCGGTGCGGGGCCCGCCGCATGCGTATTCCCCACAGGACCCGGTGCGCTGCAAAACCCTACACTCAGAGGTTGCTCGTCACCCTTGCGCTGAACCCCTATGGACGCCCTGACCTCTCCTGAATTCTGGATCGCCGTCGGTCAGATCATCATGATCGACATCCTGCTGGGTGGCGACAACGCCGTGGTGATCGCGCTGGCCTGCCGCAAGCTGCCCGATGCACAGCGCCGAATGGGCATCCTCTACGGCACTGCAGGCGCCATCATCCTGCGCGTCATCCTCATCTTCTTCGCCCTGACCCTGCTGGCCATCCCGTTCCTGAAGATCGTGGGCGCTCTGCTGCTGGTGTGGATTGGCGTGAAGCTGCTGGCCCCCGGCGACGACGATGAACACGGCAACATCGAGGGCTCGGAGCGCCTGTGGGCCGCCGTCAAGACCGTGATCGTGGCCGACCTGGTGATGAGCATCGACAACGTGATCGCCATTGCGGGCGCGGCCGAAGGCGCCGGTGGCGACCACAAGATGCCCCTGGTCATCTTCGGTCTCCTGGTGAGCATCCCCATCATCGTCTGGGGCAGCCAGTTCGTGATCAAGCTGATGGACCGATTCCCCATGATCATCACCATCGGTGGCATGTTGCTGGGCTGGATCGCCGGCACCATGCTGGTCACGGATCCCGTGGTCGCCAACCCGGACTCCTGGACCTGGTTCATCAAGCTGCCGCAGACGGACTTGGTGCGCTACGCAGCCGGCATCATCGGCGCGGTCGCGGTCTTCGCGATCGGCCGCATGCTGGCAGGCTCCACAAAGCCAGCCGATCCGCAGGCAGGTCACTGAAGGGCGCTGGGCCAGCCACCGGCTGCCCAGCTGACCAACAGGCGAACACACCCCACCAATCGGTGGTCCCCTTCGTGATTCGTCAATTTTCCCGCGGTCGTCCTTCACGCCGCGGGCGGCGAGAGCCGGGCATGGTGCCTCGGAGCGCCTAGGATCCCAACCATGGGTGATCCTTTGCTTGAACTGCATCTGCACGCCTGCACCGACACCGGCTTGGTGCGATCCGAAAACGAAGACGCGCATGCACTGAGCCCCGAGTCGGGTCTGGCCGTCTTGGCCGACGGGCTGGGAGGCGGGCGAGCGGGCGAGGTCGCGTCCGCCATGGCCGTCTCAATGATCACGCAGGCGCTGGCCAAGACCGGTTTGGTGTCCGCATCACAGGCCCCACACGAAGCCGCCTTGTTGCAACGGGAGCAGGCACTGCGGGCAGCGGTGACAAAGGCCAACACGGCCATCTGCCGGCACTCCCGCGAGCACGCTGACTGCGCCGGCATGGGCACCACCCTGGTGGTCGCCCAATGGTGTGGGGAACACCTCCTGGTCGGACATGTCGGTGATTCGCGCGCCTATCTCCTGCAGCCGCGTTCCGTCACGGTGGGTGATCGGGTTCACCGGCGCCTAGAACTGCGATTGCTCACCCGCGACCACAGCACCGCACAGCGCGCGGCTGATGAACAGCTGGCCCTGGTGGGCGCGGAGGCGGCGGCTCGTCAGCCGCCCATCGTGAACCACCAATCACGCCTGGACCGCCCTCGCCTGACCCGCGCCCTGGGGATGGAAAGCGAGGTGGTGTTGGAACTCCATCGTCATCGGGTGCAGGAAGGCGACTGGGTGCTGTTGTGCAGCGACGGGCTCACCGACATGCTGGGCGATGACACCATCGAGTCCATCGTGAACCGTGCCTGGGCGCGCGACGACGCGAGCGTGAGCGCCGCCGTGACGCACGCTGCGCAGGCGCTGATGGAGGCCTCACTGGCCGCGGGGGGGCGGGACAACGTCACCGTGGTGGTGGGAACGCAGACCCCTATTGGTGTGAACAACCATCCAACCCCCCAAGTAGGGGGGTGAATTTCACATATTGGTGGGACGTTCTCAAGGTGGTCACGGTACCCACGTCATAAGCCCGGGTATATAGTTTCTTTCTATTTGTTTGACACCGATTTCCCTGGGAGAACCAATTGAAGCATTCGCAGTTTGAACATTCCACAACCCGCCGCAGCCAGTCGGGCTTCACCCTGATCGAACTCATGATCGTGGTGGCCATCATTGCCGTGCTGGCCGCTATCGCATTGCCCCAGTACCGCAACTACGTGGCCAAGGCCGAAGTCGGTACCGCCGTGTCGAACGTGGCCGGTGAGAAGGTCAAAGTTGTGGAGAACGTCAATGCTGGGGCCGCCGACCTGTGCACCGGTTTGCCCGCCGGCGTCTGCGCTGGTGGCGCCACCACCAGCGTCACGCTCACCGGCAAGTACCCGACCAACTTGGCTGCGGGCGCTGCGGCCACCACCACGGTCACGCTCACGCTGGACACCACCCAATCGCCGCTGGTGTGGGTGTGCAAGGTGACGGACTCGAAGGGCGTCAACGGCTACAACGGCGACGACTGCGACAAGCTCACCCCCTGATGTCGCGTGGGTTGAAGTTCATCGCCTGCGGACGGTGACCTGAACCCCCTGTGAAGAGGCCCGCCCTGGCGGGCCTTGTTTTTTGTTGAGAATGCGGAAATGCGCGCGCTCCACGCCGTCATTCCGCTGTCGTCCCTCTTGGTCCTCTTGGCCCTGTTGGCGGCCACGCCCGTGCTCATTCCCCTGAGTCAAGGGCCCATCGTCACTGCCGTGGCCGAACTGTGGGCGCTGGCCACCGCGGGCATGGTCGCCCTGGCGTTGGGCCTGAAGGCCTGGCGCGAGGCGCCACTGCAGGTCGCCGCGTTCCCTGCACCAGACCATCGGCGCAGCGCGTGGCCGGATTTGCTTGTGGGCACCGCGGCGCTGGCAGGCCTCATCAGCGCACTCATCGGCTTGATGCAGGTGCTGACACCGCAGTTGCTGGAAGGGGCCTTGGCGCCTTGGATTCAGGCCACCCACCTGCCAGGCCGCGCGGTGGGACATCTGCGCCAACCCAATCACCTGGCCACGGTGCTCCTGTGGGGCGCGGTGGCCTGGGGCGTGCTGCACGCCCAGTCGGTGCTGAAGACACCAGGGGCTGTGGCTGGCCTGTTCATCCTGTTGACCTGCCTGGTGCTCACGGGTTCGCGCACCGGGCTGTTGGGGCTGTCGTGCCTGGTGGTGTGGGGGCTGATGGACCGCCGCTTACCCCGGGCCACTCGAGCCTTGCTCGCCTTGACGCCCCTGATGGCCGCGGCCGGATGGTTTGCAGCGCAGGCCTTCGTCGAAGCGCAGGGGCTGCCTGCAGGCGCATCGGGACGCTTGACCACCCACACGGGTGGCGACATCAGCAGCTCGCGCTTTGCCATCTGGCGCAACACCTGGACGCTCATCGAGCAGCAGCCCTGGGCCGGCGTGGGTTGGGGACACTTCAACATCGCGTGGAGCCTCACGCCGATGACACCGCGCCCTTCGGCCTTCTTCGACCATGCGCACAACCTGCCGCTGCACGTGCTCGCCGAATGGGGCGTGCCCCTCGGAGGCGCCGCCTTGCTGGGCCTGCTGGCGTTGATGGTGCAGGCCACGCGCCGCACATGGGCGCTGCCGCAGCCTCCGGCCGGCGAAGGCGCGTGGCAGGACACGCTGTGCCGCCGCGGCGCCTGGGTGATGTTGGCCATCGTCGGCCTGCACAGCCTCTTGGAGTACCCCTTGTGGTACGCCTACCTGGGCCTGCCGTCGTTGCTGGCCCTGCTGGTGTGCCTGGGCATGGACCGCCCATGGATACGTGCGGCACGCTGGCAGGCCTTGCTGTTGATGGCCGGTGGTGGTGTGCTGGTGGTGCTGGCGGCCTGGGCCTACAGCGACTACCAGCGCATACGTGCCATCTACGAGCCGGGCTCTCGCGCAGGCTCCTTGAGTAACCGCATCACGCGCGGTGCGCAGGCCACCTGGTTTGCCGACCATGCGCACTACGCGCTGGCCACCACCGTCAAACCCATTCCGCAGCAACCGTGGACAGAGCCCATGAGCCGCGCCTTCGAACGTGCGCCGCATGTGTTGCTGGACCCGCGGCTGATGATGGCCTGGGCCGATGCACTGGCCTCCCGCAACGGCCCCGATGACCGCGACCGCGCCCGGTACATCGCCGCGCGCCTGCGGGAGTTCAATTCACCGGCAGCCCAAGGGTGGCTTGCGGCCTGCGAGAACCCACAAACGCCCGCGGCTCAGCGCTTCGTATGTGAAGCCCCGGAAAAGCCGTGGACCTGGCGGGACTTCACGCAGCGCGCGTCGCCAGCGCCTTGAGCGTCACGCAAATGCCGAAAAGGCGCGCTCAGGCCCCCGCCACCCAGTGCCCGCTCTTGCCACCTTGCTTTTCCAAGAGGCGCACGCCGGTCATCTCCATGCCGCGGTCCGCGGCCTTGCACATGTCGTAGATGGTCAGCAGGCCCACCTGCACGGCGGTGAGCGCCTCCATCTCCACACCGGTATTGCCCACGGTTTCCGCAGTCACGATGCAGCGCACCGAAGGGGGAGACTCGATCAACTCGAACTCCACCGCCACGCGCGTGAGCGGCAGCGGGTGGCACAGCGGGATCAATTCGGGCGTCTTCTTGGCGGCCATGATGGCGGCGATGCGGGCAATGCCAATCACATCACCCTTCTTGGCCTGGCCCTGGCGAATCAGGTCGAAGGTGGCACGCTGCATAAGGATCGTGCCCTCGGCCACGGCCACGCGGTGTGTGAGCGGCTTGCCCCCCACATCCACCATGTGCGCCTGCCCTTGCGCATCGAAGTGGGTCAGCGGGGAAGAGGCAGTGGGCGTGTGTTCAGAAGAGCTCATGGCATGAAGATAAGGAACAGCCGCGGGAAACGCGCGAGCAACAAAGCGGTGCGATGATAGGGTACATGCACCACAAGCCGATGCCACCCCAACCGGCCAAACG
>JAIYCN010000368.1 GCA_027487995.1 Rubrivivax sp.
AGCCCCTCGGGGATCTCGAACTGATCGGCCAGCGAGGCCAAAGGGTCGGCCGCGTCCAGTGCGCGGCAGTCTTCAAGGGTGGGGGCAGCGTGAGCCATGCGCCATGTTGGCATGAAACCCTGCCGGCTTTGGCCCGCTCAGAACTTCAATTCCAGACGAGCACCCCACACCGCGTAGGTGCGCGCCAGCGTCTGCTGGCGCTGGAGGCTGCCGTCTTCAAGCTCAGAGGTGTTGCGCGTGAGGTAATCCAGCGGGTGCGCGTTGGACACCGAAAAGCGCACGCCGGTGAGCGGCGACAGGCGCCACAGGGCATACGCGTCGATGACCTGCTTGCGCCCCTGCTCGTAGAACTGCCCGTCGATCTGCCGCACGGTGTAGGCCGGGGTGAGGTTGAGGTTGCCACCCCAGGTCCACGGCACCGAACGGGCGGCCCAATCCAGCCCCAGGTTGGCGGTCCAACTGGGCTGCTGGTCCAGGCGATTGTTCGGCCCCGGCACCTGGTCCACCCGCGACCAGAAACGGCTGGCATTGCTGCGCACCGTCAGCGGCCAGTTCGGCAGGCCCACATCGGCGGCCCTGAAGCGCGCCTCCAATTCGATGCCCGCGGTCTGCGCCGCACCGATGTTGCGGGGGCTGCTCACCCAACGCGGCACCGGGCTCCACACCACGGGCTGCAAGGAGCGTACGTTGCGGATGAGGTCGTCAATGTGGCGCACGAACACATTGGCACTCAGCACGCCACCGCCCTGCAGGAAGCGCTCGAAGGCCAGGTCCACCCCGCGTGCAACCTCCGGCTTGAGCAGCGGGTTGCCGGCACGGTCGGGGCTGGTGGGCTGGTTCGGCCCATCGACCGGATACAGGCCCGAGAGCACGGGCCGCGCGATCAACTGGGCCGTCGACGGCGTGCGGTAGCTGCGGGTGAGGGACAGGCGGACCTGGTCCCGCGAGCCCGGCGCCAGGCGCCACACGAAATGCGCCAGCGGGGTGGCCACGCTGCTGGTGTTGTCCACCCTCAGCAACGCCGAATCGCTCTGGGTGTTGATGCCTTCCCAACGAAGGCCCAGGTTGATGCCCCAAACCTTGTCGATTTCCCACTCGTCCTGCACGTACAGCGCCACGCGGCGGGTGGCCGCCTGCACGTCATCACCGAAGTCGGCCAGGCGGGAGACGCCGTTGTCGAGAAGCGTGCGCGCATCCAGACGGCGGTTGAGCTGCAGCTCCCAACCGGCCACCAGGGAGTGGTCCTGGTTGCCATCGCGGACGATGAGCTGCGAATACCGACCACTGTGGTTGAAAGACTGGTCCTCGATGCGGGAGCGGTCTTGCCGCAGGCGCAGCAGCGAGCCGTCGGCCGCGCGCTGCATCGATTCGGATTCGCGCGAACTGAGGTTCAGAGAACCCCCGCCACGCAGCAGCAGCCGCGCACCGCTGTCGAGCACGCGCATCCAGCTGCCGGCCAGGCGACCCTGCTCGGTGTGGCTGCTCGATTGCGAGTCGGCATGCGCGTATGGGGCAGGCAGCAGGCCCAACGTTTGCTCGAGATCCGAAGCACCCCGGCCCTGGGCACGGGTGAAATTGAGAAAGGGCTGCAGCTCCCAACGGTCGCGCCCGACCTGCCAGCGCCAGCGGCCACTGAGAAAGGCCGCCGCGTTGTCGGAGGTGGACCGGTTGTGGATCTGCTGCGCCAACACCGCGGTGCCGTCGGGCTTGAAGCCGGCGATGGTGCTCGTGTTTTCGTCCTGCTGCCTCCGGCCTGAAACGGTGCCGGTGACCGTGTAATCCATCGTGCCCTGGCGGTCACCGCGCGTCCAGGTCAGGTTGCCTTGCGGGCGGTCTTCCTCCAGGGCCACATAGGCTCGCAGGGCGTTCTGCCGGGGCTTGAATTCCTCGCGCAGCACGATGTTGATGGTGCCGGCAATCGCCCGTGCACCGAACTCGGCCACCGGCGCGCGCAGAATCTCGATGCGCTCGATCTGGTCAGGCTCGATGGCGTCCACCGAAAAGCCCGGCGGCATGCGTTCGCCGTCCACCAGGATCTGCGTGTAGCCGCCGCCCAGCCCCCGCATGCGCGGGTCGCCGCCGCGCCCCGGCCGACCGCCCACAGTCACACCCGGCAGGCGCTTGAGGAGCTCGCCCACAGTGGCGTCCCCCATGCGCTCGATTTCGTCGCGGCCATAGATGATGCGGGAGGCGGTGGAGCGCCGGCGGGCGTCGTTGGCGTCCTGGGTGCCCTCGACGTTCACGCGCTGCGTGGAAGCCGGCGGGGGGGGAGGTGGATTGGCGGGCGGCGCGGCGTCCTTGGGCGCATCCTGGGCCCAGGCGAGTTGGGGCGCGGCGAACGACGCGGCCAAGCATGAGGCCATCAGCGCGGCGCACAGGGCGGCGCAGGCGGCAGCACGGGTTGGAGCCGCCGCCGTGGAAGCCACGCTCGGTGCATGGGCTTGACGAGCGGGGCCTGATGCCCGGAGGATGTGGCGTGTTGTCATCAAGCGCCGAAGGATACGCCCCTTGAGCAGTATTGCGTTCCTGCCGCCACTGGCCTTTGCGCTCACGCCCAGCCTGAGCCTGTGGTGGGACCTGCCCGGGCTGACCGCGGTCATCGGCTTTGTCATCGTGCCTCTGTTGGAGTGGGCATGGGGTCGCCAGGGCTCCGTGCAGGCACGGTGGGGCTGGCAGACTCCTCGCCTGATCATGCTGTTGGTCTTGGCCCAGGCGCCGGCCTTGGTGTGGTGGACCGCACATGCCGATCTGCCCACTTGGCGCGTACTGGTGCTGGGCCTGGCCTGCGGCAGCGTGGCCGGAGCCGTGGGCATCGTGCTGGCGCATGAACTGGGGCACCGCCGCAGCGCCTGGGACCGGGGCCTGGCCCGCGCGCTGTTGTGCATGGTGGGCTGGGGGCACTACCTGATCGAACACAACCGAGGCCACCACCGCCACGCCGCGCTGCGGCACGACCCGGCCAGTGCGCGATTGGACGAGTCACTGTGGACCTTTCTTCCTCGCTATTGGATCGGGGTATGGCAAGGCGCTGTGGCACTTTCGCGCGGGCAGCGAAACCCACTCAATGAAGCCTGGGCGCTGGCCGGCTGCACCGCCATGCTGTGGGCCTTGGCATGGGTGGTGGCTGGCGTTGAAGGGCTGCTGTTCTGTTTCGCACAAGCCGCCGCGGCGCAACTGCTGGTGGCGTGTGTGGACTACATGGAGCATTGGGGGTTGCAGCGCACGACCGGCGCGGACGGCAAACCCGAGCGAATGGGCCCGGCCCACATCTGGGACTGCCGCAACGCAGTTTCAGACCTGCTGCTGTTCAACCTGCCGCGCCATGCGCATCACCATATTGAACCCTGGCATGGGGCCGACAACCTGCAGCACACCACCAACGCTCCGCAGATGCCCACCGGTTATGCCGGCATGGTGCTGCTGACGCTTGTGCCGCCGTTGTTCAGGCGGGTGATGGCTCCGCGCTTGCCGACTGAAGTGGCTTAAACCGCGTCGGCCTGGCAGGAGGTCTGGAGGTCGGGCGGTGAACACGCCCGCCATGGCCAATCAGACGGTTCGTCCCCCATCCACAGGGAACTCCACGCCGGTGATGAAGGCCGCCTCGTCGCTGGCCAGGAACAGGGCCGCGCGCGCCACATCGCCGGGCTCGCTCATGCGGCCCAAGGGAATGGTGGCAATGAACTTCGCGCGGTTCTCCGGCGTATCCGGCACGCCCATGAAGGAT
>JAIYCN010000050.1 GCA_027487995.1 Rubrivivax sp.
GGCCTTGGGCAATGCGAGGCGGCCGGCGCCGACCTCAATCGCGCCCTTGTGGCCGGCGGCTTCGCGCTCGCCACGACGGGGGCGCTGCGTAGCCAGGAGGCCGTGGCGCGGCAGGGCGCGCAGGGGCTCTGGGCGCATGGCGGCGGCGCTCCCGCGGCCTGGCGGTCGCGCAACTAGCGCACGCCGCGTTCGCATACGTTCGCTTCGCGTGCTCTCGCCTGGTGTCTGCAGAGCAGCTTCGCGCGTTCGGGTGATCCCGCCTGACCGCGATCTGCCTTTAGCGCCGGCGTCACGGCATATCGTCATCGGTCGGTAACGTCCGCTTGGGTAGGCTCACTCGCGGCTATCGCGGCGGCCGTGCCTTGCCGGCGCGCGGCATCGCCGGCCGTTGCCGTGGCCAGCGCGCCCGATTGCCAAGGCCGCGGAGGCGGTCCCTCGGCGTTTGCCAAGCCGCGCGACACCGCCTTATCGTGCACCGCACCATTCGGCCCGGCGGCACGCGCCAGGGCCCGAAAACTGAGGAAGCTCAATCATGACCAGCACGCCCGCAGGGTCCATCACCGTCACGATGGAGGGCTCGAACAAGAGCACGACGCTGCCGCTGCTGGGCGGGACGCTCGGGCCGAAGGTGGCCGACATCCGCAAGCTGTACGGCGAGCTCGGCATCTTCACCTTCGATCCCGGCTACGGCGCGACGGCGTCGTGCGAGAGCACGATCACGTACATCGACGGCGATGAGGGCGTGCTGCTGTACCGCGGCTATCCGATCGAGCAGCTGGCCGAGAAGTCGCATTTCCTCGAGGTCTGCCACCTGCTGCTCAACGGCGACCTGCCGAACGCCGCGCAGTACGAGGAATTTCACAAGGGCGTCACCTACCACACCATGCTGCACGAGCAGCTGCGCCGCTTCTTCGAGGGCTTCCGCCGCGACGCCCACCCGATGGCGGTGATGTGCGGCGTGGTCGGCGCGCTGGCGGCCTTCTACCACGACAACCTCGACATCAATGACCCGCGCGCGCGTGAGATCGCGGCCTTCCGCCTGATCGCGAAGGTGCCGACCATCGCGGCGATGGCCTACAAGTATTCGCTCGGCCAGCCCTTCGTGTATCCGCGCAACGACCTCAGCTACGCGGAGAACTTCCTGTACATGCTGAATGCGGTTCCGGCGGAGCCCTATGTCAGCAACCCGATCCTGGCGCGCGCCATGGACCGCATCCTGATCCTGCATGCGGACCACGAGCAGAACGCCTCGACCTCGACCGTGCGCCTGGCCGGTTCGACCGGTGCCAACCCCTTCGCCTGCATCGCGGCCGGCATCGCCGCGCTGTGGGGCCCGGCGCATGGCGGCGCCAACGAGGCGGTGCTGAAGATGCTCGCCGAGATCGGCAGCCCGGAGAACATTCCGCACTTCATCAGCGAGGTGAAGGACAAGAACTCCCACACCAAGCTCATGGGCTTCGGCCACCGGGTCTACAAGAACTTCGACCCGCGCGCGAAGATCATGAAGGAGACCTGCCACGAGGTGCTCGCCGAGCTCGGCATCAAGAACGAGCCGCTGCTCGACATGGCGATGGAGATGGAGCGGATCGCGCTGTCGGACGACTACTTCATCAGCCGCAAGCTGTACCCGAACGTGGACTTCTACTCGGGCATCGTGCAGCGCGCCATCGGCATCCCCGTGCCGCTGTTCACCGCCATCTTCGCGCTGGCCCGCACGGTGGGCTGGATTGCGCAGCTCAACGAGATGATCGGCGACCCCGAGTACAAGATCGGCCGTCCTCGTCAGTTGTTCGTGGGCGCAGCCCCGCGCAATGTGGTGCCGCTGGCCAAGCGCGGCTGAGCACGCACGTGATGGCCGCTCGATGACGGGCGGCTATTGAATGAACAAGGCCCTCGGCGGATGCTGGAGGGCCTTGTTGTTTTACGCCTGATGTTTGAACGGTGGGCGCATGGTTGGGGACCTCTTGGGTGCCGTTCTCAACGGAACTTCAGGACCTCCAGGGGGGTGACCTCGACGGTGGTCGAATTCCATTGACGGCGTATGTAGGTTGCGACGGCGGCCACTTCTTCTGTGTTGAGCGTTTGAGCGAAGGGTGGCATGCCGAAGGGGCGTGGGTGACCGGGCGTGGCCGGGCCGAAGCCGCCTTCCATGATGATGCGAATGAGGTTGGTGGACGGATCTCGCGCCACGCGTGGGTTGCCGGCCAGTGGTGGGTACAACCCTGCGACGCCCTGGCCTTGTGCTCCGTGGCAGGTGGCGCAGTGGTCGGCGTAGACGCGTTCGCCCAGCGCCATGAGCTTGCTGCTGGGTGGTGACTGTGTAGCCTGAGTAGATCGTGCTGAAGCGGCTGAAGGTTCGCCGGCCATGGGCTGCGAGAGGATCCACCTGGCCATCTCGCGCAGATCGGATTCATCGACGTGCTGTGTACTGCCCGCCACGACTTCGGCCATCACTCCCAGGGCAGCGCCTTGGCGGGAATGTCCAGTCTTGAGGTAGGCGACCAGGTCATCCGCGGTCCAGGCGCCGGTGTCTGCCCGGCCTTGCGGGGGCAAGGGCGGTGCATAAGCGCGGCCGTTGGGCATGGGCTGGCCTGAGAAATCGTTCGTGGCCGACAGTGCGCCCAACGCATTGCGCGCACCATGGCAGGCCGCGCAATGGGCGATGCCGCGGGTGAGGTATTCACCGCGGGGCAGGGCAGGTGTGTTGGGTGCAGGTGGGCGGAAATGCAGCGCCCTCCATACCGCCAGTCCCGCCTGCGTGTTGGCCGGAAAGCGCAAATTCGCGGGTGGGCTTGACTGACGAACAGGTGGCAAGCTTTGAAAGTACGCATGCAGTGCGTCGCTGTCCGCGCGGGTGAGGTGCGTGAAGTTCTCGTAGGGGAAGGCGGGGTTGAGCAGTCGGCCGTTCTTGGAGCGCCCGTTGTGCAAGGCGCGCCAGAAATCGTCGGCGCTCCAGCCGCCCAAGCCGGTCGCCGGGTCTGGTGAGAGGTTGCCACCGTGGATGGTGCCGAATGGGGTGCGGACGGCCTCACCGCCAGCGTAGGCTGCACCGCCTGGTGAGGTGTGGCAGCCGCTGCAGTGGCCCAGTTGCGCCAGGGCGCGGCCGCGTTCAATCAATTCTGTGCCGGTGGCGGGGGGTGTTGCGGCGACGGTGGTGGTGAGGTGGCGATCACCTACGGTGTTGAGCCACCAGACGATGGTTGCCGCTGCAGCGAGCAACAGTGCCATGGCCAGCGTAATCCCTCTGATCAGTCGCGGTTGCTGCGCTTTGATGAGGGTGACGTCCGTGTTCATGTGGTGCGCGGTGCGGCGCACGCGGGCTCTTTGGGCGTGGGGCCGGCAGCAACGGCCTTGGTGATGGCGGGAAGCGCTTGCGAGGCGAGGTACGCCGAGACCGCATGGATGTCGGCATCATCGAGCCGCATGCTGATGTGGCGCATGCAGTCGGGTTCGCGCGCCTTGCGCAGCCCGTTGCGCCACGCGCCCAGTTGTGCGGTGAGGTAGTCCTTCGACAGACCGAGCAGCCCAGGAGTGGCGGGCAGCATGCCGGTGAGCCGCTGCCCGTGGCAGGCGATGCAGGCCGGCAACTGCTTGTGGGTGTCCCCTTCCAGCGCCAATTGACGTCCGCGCTGCTTTACTGCGTCCGACACGTCGATGCGTTCGGGTGGAGGGTAGGGCAGGTCCAGCGCGGCGAAGTGGCCGGCGATTTCGTGCAGATAAGCCGCGGACAGTGGTTGCACCATGTGGCGCATGGCGGTGTGGCCGCGGCGGCCTTCCTTGAAGTGCAGCAGCTGTTCGAAGAGATACCCCGCCGGCTTGCCTGCGATGCGCGGGAAGTAGCCGTGGGCTGTGGCCACACCTTCCTGGCCATGGCACGGAGTGCAGGCCTGCAGACGCTGGGCCAGCGAGTCTTCCACCTTTTGAGGGTGCGTTGCTGCGGTTGTTGCTCGCAAGGGTTGTGCGCTGCTGTTGGCGGCGAGCATCCAACCCAGTGCGCCGATGGCGACCGCCGCCTTGGCCTTCATCTGCATCAAGGCGTGGCCTGCCCCGATGTGGCGATCAAGCTGTTTTCAAAATGCTGCCGCATGGCCTGTGTGGCGGCTGCATGATCGCCTGCTTTCAAGGCGTGCATGAGGACCCGGTGCTCCGCCAGCGACTGTGTCAGTCGACCCTTGCGGAACAGCGAGTGGTGTCGATTGAGCTTCATCACCTTGCGCAGGTCGCCCACGATTTGGGTGCGCCACCGGTTGCCCGCGAGTTCCAGCAGCTTCAGATGAAAGGCCTCGTTCGTGGAGAAGAAGGCCTCGCGCTGGCGCACCTGGCGCTCCAGTTGATCGTGCAGGGCCTGGAGCTCTTCAATGGCCTCGGGGTTGCCCTTGGCCGCCACCACGCCCGCTGCATCGCTTTCAAGCAGGGCCAGCAGGTGATAGACCTGCTGCACGTCGTCGACCGAAGGCTCGGTGACGTAGGCGCCTCGGCGAACCTTCATCGTGACCAGGCCCTCGGTGGCCAGCACCTTCAATGCCTCACGCAGCGGTGTGCGGCTGATGCCCCATGTGGCGGCCAGCTTGAGTTCATCGATCCAGCTGCCGGGCTCCAGTTCCCGGTTGAAGATCTGCTGACGCATGCGCTCGGCCACCTCCTCGTAGAGGGCTCGGGGGGCGAGTGCTTGGGCGGGCGACATGGTCAGGTGCTGACGTTTTGCATTTATAATTATGCATCACAAGATCGAATCCGCGCCAACCCGCGTCCGATGATCCGCTTGCCTGAGCGGCGCAGGACGGGCACCATGCGCCGCCACGAGGAGTTTTCATGTCCGCCGACGCCTTCAAGCCCGCCACGCTGCAACAGTGGGCACAAGCCGCTGCGAAATCCGCCCCTGGCGGCGATGTCGAGAAGCTCGATTGGTTCACCCCGGAAGGACTGACGGTAAAGCCGCTGTACACCGCAGAGGACGTTGCGGCCTTGCCACACGCCAACACCTTGCCGGGTTTCGAGCCCTTCATCCGCGGCCCGCAGGCCACGATGTACGCAGTGCGGCCGTGGACCATTCGCCAGTACGCTGGGTTTTCGACCGCAGAAGACAGCAACCGTTTCTACCGCAAGGCGCTGGCCGCCGGTGGTCAGGGCGTGAGCGTGGCCTTCGACCTGGCCACTCACCGCGGCTATGACAGCGACCACCCGCGCGTGGTGGGTGACGTCGGCAAGGCTGGCGTGGCGATCGATTCCGTCGAGGACATGAAGATCCTCTTCGATGGCATTCCGCTGGACAAGGTGAGCGTGTCCATGACCATGAACGGCGCGGTGCTGCCGGTACTGGCGGGCTATGTGGTGGCCGCTGAAGAGCAGGGCGTTTCGCAGGAAAAGCTCAGCGGCACCATTCAGAACGACATCCTCAAGGAGTTCATGGTCCGCAACACCTACATCTACCCGCCCCAGCCGAGCATGCGGATCATCGGCGACATCATCGAGTACACGGCCAAGAACATGCCGAAGTTCAACTCGATTTCGATCTCCGGATACCACATGCAGGAGGCGGGCGCGAACCAGGCGCTGGAGTTGGCCTTCACCCTGGCGGACGGCAAGGAGTATGTGAAGACGGCCATGGCCAAGGGTTTGGATGTGGACGACTTTGCTGGGCGCCTGTCGTTCTTCTGGGCCATCGGGATGAATTTCTATCTCGAAATTGCCAAGATGCGTGCGGCGCGGTTGCTGTGGTGCCGCATCATGAAGGGCTTTGGTGCGAAGAACCCCAAGAGCCTGATGCTGCGCACCCATTGCCAGACCTCGGGATGGTCCTTGACCGAGCAGGACCCGTACAACAACGTGGTGCGCACCACGATTGAAGCGATGGCGGCGGTGTTTGGCGGGACGCAGTCGCTGCACACGAATTCATTCGATGAGGCCATTGCGCTGCCCACCGAATTCAGCTCACGCATTGCCCGCAACACGCAGCTCATCATTCAGGAAGAGACGCACATCACGAATGTGATCGACCCCTGGGCTGGTTCCTACATGATGGAAAAGCTGACGCAGGACATGGCCGATGCCGCGTGGAAGATCATTGAGGAAGTGGACGCGATGGGCGGCATGACCCGCGCGGTGGACAGCGGTTGGGCCAAGCTGAAGATCGAGGCGAGCGCGGCGGAAAAGCAGGCGCGCATCGATTCAGGCAAGGATGTGATCGTTGGCGTGAACAAGTACAAGTTGGCTACGCAGGACAAGGTGGACATCCTGGAGGTGGACAACGTCAAGGTGCGCGAGGGCCAGATTGCGCGCCTGAATCAGATCAAGGCCACACGCGACGTGGCCAAGGTTCAAGCGGCCCTGGAGGCGCTGACGGCAGCGGCCGCTGCTGGCCAGGGCAATCTGCTCGACCTTTCCATTCAAGCGATTCGCTTGCGTGCGACGGTGGGTGAAGTCAGCGATGCGCTGGAGAAGGTCTTTGGGCGACATCGCGCCGATATTCAGAAGGTGACGGGTGTGTATGCAGCGGCCTATGACTCGGCAGAGGGCTGGGACAAGCTCAAGGGTGAGATTGCGGCTTTTGCCGAAGAGCATGGCCGGCGCCCGCGCGTGATGATTGCCAAACTGGGCCAGGATGGGCATGACCGTGGCGCGAAGGTAGTTGCCACGGCTTTCGCAGACTTGGGCTTCGATGTGGACATGGGGCCGCTGTTCCAGACGCCTGAGGAATGTGCGCGGCAGGCCATCGAGAACGATGTTCACGCGGTTGGGGTGTCGACGCTGGCGGCGGGGCACAAGACGCTGGTGCCGGCGATCATTGCGGAACTGAAGAAGCAGGGGGCGGATGACATCATCGTCTTCGTGGGCGGGGTGATTCCGCAGCAGGACTATGAATTCCTGTTTGAGGCGGGGGTGAAGGGCATCTATGGACCGGGGACGCCGATTCCGGCTTCGGCCAAGGATGTGTTGGAGCAGATTCGGAAGGCGCAGGGTGCGGCCTGAGTTGGGTACGGGTCAGCCGGGCGCGGGTTGCCCAGCTGTTTCTTGGCGCGCGTATCAGCCGGACGCCGTATGCCGTGCCGCTCATTTCCCCCGCCGTCCGCCTACGGCGGTCGTCTCCTCCTTTAAATCGCGGCACGGCATACGGCGTCCGGCTGATCCGAACCGATGTGGGCGGACGAGCGTTCGGCATGCTCTTCGGTCGGCGTTCCTTGCGCGATCCTTCTGCACGCCGACAGTGGCGCAGACCCAGGTGGGCGGGGGGCTGGCGCCGCGATTTAAAGGAGGAGCGTTGGGCGCAGCCCGACGCGGGGGAAATGAGCGGTGCCAGCCCCCCGCCCGCCTGGGTTCGCTCGATCAGCAGCCCGCACGGCGCTGACAACTTCGCCATGCAGCTCGCGAACACACAACTGCTGGATTCAATCATTGGCCCGCCAGGTGCCACACAGCGCCGCGCCATGGCCAAGGCGATCACGCTGTTGGAGAGCACCCGACCCGACCACCGTGCCCAGGCCGATGAGTTGCTCAACGCGCTCTTGCCTAAGACCGGAAATTCCTTCCGGCTTGGCATCAGCGGCGTCCCCGGAGTCGGCAAAAGCACCTTCATTGAAACACTCGGCTTGATGCTGATCGAGCGAGGGCACCGCGTGGCTGTGCTCGCGGTCGACCCTTCGTCAACCGTCAGCGGCGGCTCCATCCTGGGCGACAAGACCCGCATGGAACGCCTGAGCGTGGATGAACGCGCGTTCATTCGCCCAAGCCCCAGTAGCGGCAATCTTGGTGGTGTGGCCGAGAAGACCCGCGAATGCATGTTGGTGTGCGAGGCCGCAGGCTACGACATCGTCATTGTTGAGACCGTGGGTGTGGGCCAAAGCGAAACGGCAGTGGCCGGCATGACCGACATGTTTGTGTTGATGCAGTTGCCCAACGCCGGGGATGAGCTTCAGGCCATCAAGAAAGGCGTGATGGAGCTGGCCGATCTCGTGGTCATCAACAAGGCCGACATCGACCCCGACGCTGCGACGCGCGCACAGGCGCAGATCCAATCTTCGCTGCGGCTCTTCGGGCTTCATGGCAACCCGGATCACGCCCACCACGACGAGCAACTGTGGCACCCCAAAGCGGTGCAGCTCAGTGCGCTCAAGGGGCAGGGCGTGCAGGACTTTTGGGGCGTGGTGGAGCAATACAGAGGCTTGCAAACCACACAGGGACGTCTGCAGGAACGGCGCACCGCACAGGCGCAGGCCTGGATGTGGGAGCGCATCGAGGCGGGGCTGCGCCAGCGCTTTCGGGCGCATGCCGCAGTTCGCGCTGCGCTTGAAACCACACAGCACGATGTGACCGAGGGCCGGGTAGCGGCCTCCGTGGCGGCACGTCGCCTGCTCGACCTGTTCTGGCATGGCCCGTCCAATGAATCGAATTTGAGAGGAGAGAACTGATGCATGACATCCAAGAACTGCTGGAAGCCAAGCGCGCCAAGGCCCGCCTGGGTGGCGGCCAGAAGCGCATCGACGCGCAGCACGCCAAAGGAAAGCTGACGGCGCGCGAGCGGCTGGAACTGCTGTTCGACGAGGGTACTTTCGAGGAATGGGACATGTTCGTGGAGCACCGCTGCGTGGACTTCGGCATGGCTGAGAACAAGATCCCCGGCGACGGTGTGGTGATCGGCTACGGCATGATCAACGGACGCTTGGCCTTTGCCTTCAGTCAGGACTTCACCGTGTTTGGCGGTGCGCTTTCAGAAACCCATGCCGAGAAGATCTGCAAGGTGATGGACCAGGCCATGAAGGTGGGCGCTCCCGTGATTGGTCTGAATGACTCGGGCGGCGCGCGCATCCAGGAGGGCGTGGCCTCACTCGGGGGCTATGCGGACGTGTTCCAGAAGAACGTGCTGGCTTCGGGCGTGATTCCGCAGATCAGCCTGATCATGGGGCCGTGCGCTGGCGGCGCGGTCTACAGCCCTTCGATGACCGACTTCATCTTCATGGTGAAGGATTCTTCCTACATGTTCGTGACCGGCCCCGAAGTGGTGAAGACCGTGACGCACGAGGAAGTGACGGCCGAGGAACTGGGTGGAGCTTTGACCCATACCAGCAAGAGCGGCGTGGCGGACCTGGCCTTCGAGAACGACGTGGAAGCATTGTTGATGCTGCGGCGCTTCTTCAACTACCTGCCGCTGAACAACCGCGAGAAGCCGCCGGTGCGTCCCAGCGGCGACCCGGGCAACCGGCTGGACCAATCACTGGACACGCTGGTGCCGGACAACCCCAACAAGCCCTATGACATCAAGGAATTGATCGTCAAGGTGGTGGACGACGGCGACTTCTTTGAATTGCAGCCCGACTACGCCGCCAACATCGTGATTGGCTTCGGCCGCATGGAGGGGCAGACCGTGGGCATCGTGGCCAACAACCCCTTGGTGCTGGCTGGCTGCCTGGACATCAAGAGCTCAATCAAGGCCGCACGATTTGTGCGCTTCTGCGATGCCTTCAACATTCCCGTGATCACCTTTGTGGATGTGCCGGGCTTCATGCCGGGTACC
>JAIYCN010000300.1 GCA_027487995.1 Rubrivivax sp.
CAACCCGCTGCTGGCCGGCGTCGATGCCTCAACGATCAAGCCGCGCATCCTCACGCTCACGCAGAGCACCTACGACGGCGTGCTCTACAACACTGAGACCATCAAGGCCAAGCTTGACGGCTGGATCGACACGCTGCACTTCGATGAGGCCTGGCTTCCTCACGCCGCATTCCATCCGTTCTACGGTCCCTACCACGCCATGGGCAAGCGGCGCGAGCGGCCCAAGACCTCCATGGTCTACGCCACCCAGTCCACGCACAAGCTGCTGGCCGGCTTGTCGCAGGCCTCACAGGTGTTGGTGCAGGACTCACAAAGCGTCAAGCTCGACCGGCACCTCTTCAACGAGGCCTATTTGATGCACACCTCCACGTCGCCGCAGTACGCCATCATCGCGTCCTGCGATGTGGCCGCGGCCATGATGGAGCCCCCAGGCGGCACCGCCCTGGTGGAGGAAAGCATCGCCGAATCCATGGACTTCCGCCGCGCCATGCGCAAGGTGGACGAGGAGTTCGGCCACGACTGGTGGTTCAAGGTCTGGGGCCCGGAGAACTTGCCGGAAGAGGGCGTGGGACGAGCCGACCGCTGGATGCTGCGCGCCAACGAAGAGTGGCATGGCTTCGGGCACTTGGCCCCGGGCTTCAACATGCTCGACCCGATCAAGTGCACGATCGTCACCCCGGGCATGGATGTGAATGGCAAGTTCGACACCACCGGCATCCCAGCCTCCATCGTCACCAAGTTCTTGGCCGAGCATGGCGTGGTGGTGGAGAAGACGGGCCTGTATTCCTTCTTCATCATGTTCACCATCGGCATCACCAAGGGCCGCTGGAACACGATGCTCACGGCCCTGCAGCAGTTCAAGGACGACTACGACAAGAATGCGCCGCTGTGGCGGATCCTGCCGGAGTTCTGCCAGGCGCACCCGCGTTACGAGCGCATGGGTCTCAAGGATCTGTGCCAGTCCATCCACCAGGCCTACGCTGAATATGACGTTGCGCGGCTGACCACCGACATGTACCTGTCGGACTTGCAACCGGCCATGACCCCCAGCGACGCCTACGCCAAGATCGCACATCGGCAAACCGAGCGCGTGGAGATCGAACAGCTTGAGGGGCGCATCACCACCTCACTGCTCACGCCCTATCCGCCTGGAATTCCCCTGCTGGTCCCCGGCGAGCGTTTCAACAAGAGGATCGTGGATTACCTGCGCTTCACGCGTGACTTCAACAAGCGTTTTCCGGGCTTCGACACCGACGTCCACGGCCTGGTGGAAGAGCAGCGCGAGGATGGGACGGTGCGCTACTACGTGGACTGCGTAAAGTGACTCACTCCGCCGGCATTCCCGCCATGCGGCTGAAGCCACCGTCCACATAGGTGATCTCCGCCGTCACGCCCGCAGCGAGGTTCGACATCATGAAGGCAGCCACGTTGCCCACGTCGTCGATGGTCACGTTGCGGCGCAGCGGAGCGGTTTCCTCCACCACGCTCAGGATCTTGCCGAAGCCCTTGATACCCGAAGCGGCCAGCGTCTTGATGGGGCCCGCTGAGATGCCGTTCACGCGAATACCCTTGGGACCCAGGCTGGCGGCGGTGTAACGCACGCTGGCTTCCAGGGACGCCTTGGCCAGCCCCATGGTGTTGTAGGCGGGCACCACCTTGTCGCTGCCCAGGTAGGTCAGGGTGAGCAGGGCGCTGTTCGGGCGAAACTGTGCCGCGGCGGCCTTGGCCATGGCCGGGAAGCTGTAGGCCGAGATGTCGTGCGCAATCTTGAAGGCCTCACGGGACAATCCCTCCAGGAAGTCCCCCGCAATCGCTTCGCGGGGCGCAAACCCGATGGAATGCACGAATCCATCAAAGCCCTCGGGCCAGGCGGTCTTGAGGTCGGCGAACAGCCGCTCGATCTGCGCATCATCTCCCACGTCGCAGTCGAATATGAGGGAGGAGCCGAATTCCGCGGCAAATTCGGTGATGCGGTCCTTGAAGCGCTCGCCCACGTAGCTGAAGGCCAACTCGGCGCCTTCGCGGTGGCAGGCCCGCGCTATGCCATAGGCGATGGACCGGTTGGACAGCACGCCGGTGATCAGCAGACGCTTGCCGCTCAGAAATCCCATGTTCTCGTTCTCCTGTCAGGGGGGTGGGGTCGCTGGGCCGGATTGTGGCACGCGCCTTGCGTATACCAGGGAAATCAGCTATCATCCGAGGTTGACTGATCAGCGCTGCGCGCCATTCAGTTGGCCCACCGTGGTGGTCGGCTCCAGGGTTCCACCCGGGGGCGGCCGCTGCAAAGAGGCCCAGGCGCGCAATCGAGGGGCGGAAACTTCCAGCCCCTTTTTTGTTTGTCCTGGATGAATTCAACGTCACCGCACCGCACACGCCGCCCCACGAGCGGCAAGACGGGCGCCGGCTCCAAGCCCGGCGCCGGCACGGCTGCGCGTGCAAGCAGGGCCACACCAGCGGTGTCCCCCGAGGCCGCATTTGAGCGGGCCGCATCGTCAGCGGGTTGGATGACCGTGCTGGAGTCCACTGTTCAGGGCCTGGGCTACGAATTGGTTGACGTGGAGCGCCTGCCTCGCGGTCTGCTTCGCATCTCAATTGACCGCCTGCCGGGCCATGTGTACCCGGTGGAGTCTGAATTCGTCACCGTGGACGACTGCGAAGTCGTCACACGACAGCTCCAGCTCGTGTTCGAAGTGGAAAACGTGGACTACGAGCGCCTGGAGGTGTCCTCCCCCGGCTTGGACCGCCCTCTGCGCCAGCCCGAGCATTGGGAGCGCTTCTGTGGTCTGGAGGTGGACGTTACGTTCAAGGCGCCGTTCCAGGGCCGCCGCAAGTTTCGGGGCCTGCTGGTGCAGGCTCAACCTCAGCCTCGGCTGATCGTCAAGGAAGGCAAGACCGAACAGGCCCTCGACTTCGCACTCGAAGAAGTGCGCGAGGCACGCCTGGTGCCGGTGGTGGATTTCAAGGGGCGCGCCAAGCCCGCCCGCAACGGAGAGCAACAAACATGAACCGCGAAATGCTCATGCTGGTCGATGCGATTTCACGCGAGAAGAGCGTGGACCGCGAGGTCGTCTTCGGAGCCGTCGAGGCTGCACTGGCCTCGGCCACCAAGCGCCTGCACGGCGGTGAAGTCGACATCCGCGTATCGGTAGACCGTGACAGCGGTGACTACGAGACCTTCCGCCGCTGGTTGGTGGTGCCCGACTCTGCGGGCCTGCAGAACCCCGACGCCGAAGAGCTGCTCACTGACGCCATCGACCGCGTGGGCGAGATCGAAGAGGGTGACTACATCGAGGAGCCCATCGAGTCCGTGACCATCGGGCGTATCGGCGCGCAGGCCGCCAAGCAGGTGATCCTGCAGAAGATCCGCGACGCCGAGCGCGAGCAGTTGCTCAACGATTTCCTCTCGCGTGGCGAGAAGATCATGGTGGGCACCGTCAAGCGCCTGGACAAGGGCGACATCATCGTGGAGAGCGGCCGTGTTGAAGGCCGACTCAAGCGCAACGAGATGATCCCGAAGGAGAACTTGCGCAGCGGCGACCGCGTGCGGGCCTTCATCAGTGGCATCGACTCGACGGTGCGCGGCCCGCAAATCATGCTGTCGCGCAGCGCGCCAGGCTTCATGGTGGAACTCTTCGCTCAGGAAGTGCCTGAAATCGAGCAAGGCCTGCTGGAGATCAAGAGCTGTGCCCGCGACTCAGGATCCCGCGCCAAGATCGCCGTCATTTCGCACGACAAGCGGGTGGATCCCATCGGCACCTGCGTCGGTGTGCGAGGCTCTCGCGTCACGGCGGTCACCAACGAGTTGGCCGGCGAGCGCGTGGACATCGTGCTGTGGTCCGAGGACCCCGCCCAATTCGTGATCGGTGCCCTGGCGCCTGCCAATGTGCAGTCCATCGTGGTGGATGAGGAGCGCCACGCCATGGACGTGGTGGTCGACGATGAGAACCTCGCCATCGCCATCGGCCGCGGCGGACAGAACGTGCGCCTGGCCTCCGAGCTCACGGGCTGGCGCATCAACATCATGACGGCCGAGGAATCCCAGGCCAAGCAGGACCAGGAATCGCAAGGCATCCGTGCCCTGTTCGTCGAAAAGCTGGACGTGGATGAGGAAGTTGCCGACATCCTGATCGGCGAAGGCTTCACCAGCCTCGAAGAAGTCGCCTATGTACCCATGCAGGAAATGCTGGACATCGAGGGCTTTGACGAAGACACGGTCATGGAGCTGCGCAACCGAGCCAAGGACGCGCTGCTCACACTTGAAATTGCCCGCGAGGAAAACGTGGAGGACGTGGCCCAGGGTCTGGGTGATCTGGAAGGCTTGACGCCTGAACTGATCGCGCGCCTGGCCGACGGCGGCATCCACAACCGGGACGACCTGGCGGATCTGGCCGTGGACGAACTCATCGAGCTCACCGACATGCCCGAAGAGCAGGCCAAGGCCCTGATCATGAAGGCCCGTGAGCACTGGTTCACCACCTGAGATCCAACCCAGGCCAACCGCACCACCACACTCACGCCCGAACGCGCCTCGCGCAGTACCGCACCCAAGGAATTCCACAATGGCCGTGACCACCGTCGCCCAGTTTGCCGCCGAGCTCAACCGCCCGGCGACAACGCTGCTTGAACAACTGCAGTCCGCAGGGGTCGTCAAGCAGTCTGCCGAGGACGTGCTGACCGAAGGCGACAAGGAGCGTTTGTTGACCTTCCTGCGTTCATCGCATGGAACGGCCGGCGCCGAGCGCAAGAAGATCACGCTGACGCGCAAGAGCACCAGCGAGATCAAGCAGGCCGATGCCTCAGGCCGCGCCCGCACCATCCAGGTGGAGGTGCGCAAGAAGCGCGTGTTTGTAAAGCGCGACGAAGGCAGTGGCATGGTGGAAGCCCCGGCGACGCCTGCGGTGGACGAAGACGAATTGCGCCGTCGCGAGGAAGAGGCCAACCGTCAGGCCGAACTTCTTCGCCGCCAGGAAGAAGAGTTGGCGGAGAAGCGCCGCCAGCGAGAGGAAAAGGAACAGCGCGAGGCTGAGGAAGCCCGCGCTCGGGCCGAAGCAGCCGAGCGCGAGGCCGCCGCTGCCCAGGCGGCCGCCCTGGAGGCGGCTCAGCGTGCTGCCGCCGAGCAGAGTGCAAAGGCCGAAACGGCCGCCAAGGCGGAACCGTCGGACTCCACCACAGCTCCTGCAGCCGCACCCGCGGCCCCTGCAGAAACGACCCCCGTGGCCGCGGCGCCTGAGGCGCCCGCCAAGCCGGTGGCTCGCGTGGTGAAGGCCGTTGACGCTGACGCCGCCGAGCGCCAGCGCTTGGCCGATCTGGAAAAGCGCCGCAAGGCTGCCGAGGCCGAGGCTGCGGCCATTCGGGCCATGATGAGCGCACCCAAGAAGGTGCTCGTGGCCAAGAAGCCAGAAGAGCCCAAGCCGGCCGAAACGGCCATCAAGGGCACCATTCACAAGGCTGCCGCCAAGCCCGGCGCACCGGGTGCCGCCGCAACCGCGACGGCTGCCAAGCCCGGCGAGAAGAAGTCGGTCAAGAGCGAGAAGCTGTCCAGCAGTTGGGCTGACGACGCGGCCAAGAAGCGTGCACTCAAGACCCGAGGTGACACCTCGGCTGGCTCACGCGCCGGATGGCGTGCGCCCAAGGGCCGTGGCCGCGGTGGTGACCGTGATCAGATGAGCTCGCAGGCCATGCCCACCGAGGCCGTCGTGCAGGAAGTGCACGTGCCCGAGACCATCAGCGTAGCGGACCTGGCCCACAAGATGAGTGTCAAGGCGGCTGAGGTGATCAAGCAGATGATGAAGCTGGGCCAGATGGTCACCATCAACCAGCAGCTCGATCAGGAGACCGCGATGATCGTGGTCGAGGAAATGGGCCACAAGGCCTTTGCCGCCAAGCTTGACGACCCTGAGGCCTTCCTTGAGGAAGAACACGCCGCCACCGAGGCAGCCGAACTGCCTCGCGCGCCAGTGGTCACGGTGATGGGTCACGTCGACCATGGCAAGACCTCGCTGCTGGACTACATCCGCCGCACGCGGGTGGCCTCTGGCGAAGCCGGCGGCATCACGCAGCATATTGGCGCCTACCATGTGGACACCCCGCGCGGCATGGTCACCTTCCTCGACACCCCGGGTCACGAAGCGTTCACCGCCATGCGTGCCCGTGGCGCCAAGGCCACCGACATCGTCATTCTGGTGTGCGCCGCCGACGATGGTGTGATGCCTCAGACCAAGGAAGCCATCAGCCACGCCAAGGCTGCCGGTGTGCCCATCGTCGTGGCCATGACCAAGATCGACAAGCCTGAGGCCAACATCGAGCGCGTGAAGAGCGAACTCGTGGGCGAACAGGTGGTGCCGGAAGACTTCGGCGGCGATTCGCCTTTCGTGGGCGTCTCGTCGAAGACGGGTCAGGGCATCGACGAACTGCTGGAGCAGGTGTTGTTGCAGGCCGAAGTGCTCGAACTCACTGCACCCCAGGAGGCATTGGCCAAGGGCCTCGTGATCGAAGCCAAGCTCGACAAGGGCCGCGGTCCTGTGGCCACCGTGTTGGTCCAGTCCGGCACGCTCAAGCGCGGAGACGTGGTTCTGGCAGGTTCCAGCTATGGCCGCGTGCGCGCCATGCTCGACGAAGCCGGCAAGCCATCAACCGAAGCAGGTCCTTCCATCCCCGTGGAAATTCAGGGCCTGACCGAAGTACCTCGGGCCGGTGACGAATTCATGGTGTTGGCCGACGAGCGGCGTGCCCGCGAAATCGCCACTTTCCGCCAGGGCAAGTACCGCGATGTTAAGTTGGCCAAGCAACAGGCCGCCAAGCTGGAGAACATGTTCGACAACATGGGTCAGGGCGACGTGCAGACGCTGTCCCTCATTCTCAAGGCCGACGTGCAGGGTTCGCAGGAAGCGCTGGCCGCTTCGCTGCTCAAGCTCAGCACGGAAGAAGTGCGGGTGCAGGTGGTGCACGCGGCGGTGGGTGGCATCAGCGAAAGCGACGTCAACCTGGCCATCGCCTCCAAGGCCATCATCATCGGCTTCAATGTGCGAGCCGATGCCGGTGCACGCAAGCTGGCCGAAGGTAATGGCGTGGATCTGCGCTACTACAACATCATCTACGACGCGGTGGACGAGGTGAAGGCAGCCCTGGGCGGCATGCTGGCGCCCGAGCAGCGCGAAGAGATGTTGGGCACAGCCGAAATCCGCACGGTGTTCGTGGCGTCCAAGATCGGCACGGTGGCGGGCTCCATGGTCACCTCGGGCCTGGTGCGGCGCAATGCCCGCTTCCGCCTGCTGCGCGACAACATCGTCATCTACACCGGCGAAGTGGAATCAGTTCGTCGCTTGAAGGACGACGTCAAGGAAGTCAAGGAAGGCTTCGAGTGCGGTATCAAGCTCAAGAACGTGACCGACATCCAGGAAGGTGACGTGATCGAGTGCTTCGAGATCAAGGAAGTGGCACGCACGCTGTAAGCCCCCAGGCACCGCAGCAGCAAGCCCCGCCACCGACCGGCGGGGTTTGCGCTTTCAGGAACCCCTGCCATGAGACACAAACGCTCCATCCCCAACCGCGGTCTTCGCGTGGCCGACCAGATCCAGCGTGATCTGGCCGAACTCATCCGCGAGCTCAAGGATCCGCGCTTGGGCATGGTGACGATCAATGCAGTGGAGGTGACGCCTGACTATGCCCACGCCAAGGTGTTCTTTTCGGTGTTGGTGGGTGAACCGCAGGCCAACCAGGACGCGCTCAATGAAGCCGCCGGGTTCCTGCGCAACGGCTTGTTCAAACGGCTGGCCATCCACACCGTGCCCACCCTTCATTTCCAGTTCGATCGCACCACCGAACGTGCAGCCGAGCTCAATGCCTTGATCCATCAGGCCACCGCCTCCAAGGCCAAGGACTGAGTCCTGTGAATACCGGCACCTTGGACAACTCATCCCCGACGCACGCGACTTCGACCGGTCGTGGCAGGCCACCGCGCGTGCGCATCCAGCGCCGCCCGGTGCATGGCGTGCTGTTGCTGGACAAACCCCTGGGCCTGTCCAGCAACGACGCCCTGCAGAAGGCCAAGTGGCTGCTGCGGGCCGAGAAGGCCGGGCACACCGGCACCCTGGATCCCATGGCCACCGGGCTGCTGCCCCTGTGTTTCGGCGCGGCCACCAAGTTCAGTCAAGTCAGCCTCGATGCCGACAAGACATACGAGGCGGATGTCCGGCTGGGAGTGACGACGGACACGGGTGACGCCGAAGGCCAGGTGCTCAAGGTGTCAGCGGTCGAAATCACCGCCGATCAGGTAGAGGACGTCGTGGCGCGTTTCATCGGCGAGATCGAGCAGATGCCGCCCATGTACTCGGCCCTGAAGAAGGACGGCAAGCCGCTGTACGAATACGCTCGGCAGGGCATCGAGGTCGAACGCAGCGCCCGGCGCGTGCAGATCCACGACCTGCAATTCGAGTGGAACAAAGACCAACCGGAGCACCTGAGGCTGATGGTTCGGTGCTCCAAAGGGACCTACATCCGCACGTTGGCCGAGGACATCGGCCAGGCACTGGGCTGTGGCGCATCTCTGGCCGGCCTGCGCCGTGTGGCCAGCGGCCCGCTGAGCGTGAACGCCGCCGTCAGTCTGGAGGCCCTGGCCGCCATGGACGAGGACCAGCGCCTGAACGGCCTGCTGCCCGCCGATGCGCTGCTGCAATCCTGGCCATCAGTGGAGCTCGAGGCCGCCGAGGCGGCTCGGTTTCTCACCGGGTTGCGCCGCCGCGTCTCAACACCCGACTGCGCCGCGGTGCGGGTCTACGGACCGGCCACCAGTGCCAATGCCCATCGTCTTCCCCTGCTGGGCAGCGCCCACATCCGGGCGGGTGAACTCATTCCTGACCGGCTGTTGAGCCCGCAGGAAGTTCAAGCCCAAAGCTGAATCACCTTTTTCAATCTGAACTCGAGACATCCATGAGCCGCCCCATCCGCAACATCGCCATCATCGCCCACGTCGACCACGGCAAGACCACCATGGTCGACCAGCTCCTTCGCCAGAGCGGCACCTTTGCCGAACACGAGAAGGTCGTGGACACCGTGATGGACAGCAACGCCATCGAGCGTGAGCGCGGCATCACCATCTTGGCCAAGAACTGCGCCGTGAGCTGGGAAGGCACGCACATCAACATCGTGGACACCCCGGGCCACGCAGACTTCGGCGGTGAAGTGGAGCGCGCCTTGTCGATGGTCGACGGCGTGGTGCTGCTGATCGACGCGCAGGAAGGCCCCATGCCGCAAACGCGCTTCGTCACCAAGAAGGCCTTGGCACTGGGACTCAAGCCCATCGTCGTCGTCAACAAGGTCGACAAGCCCGGCGCCAACTGCGAGAAGGTCATCAACGCGGCCTTCGACCTCTTCGACAAGCTCGGCGCCACCGACGAACAACTGGACTTCCCTGTGGTGTACGCCTCGGGCATCAACGGCTGGTCGTCGATGGAAGAGGGGACGCCCGGCGAGCAGTGGGGACCGGACATGTCCGCGCTGTTCAACACGATCCTGAAGCACGTGCCCGCCCACCAGGGCAATCCGGATGCCCCGCTGCAGTTGCAGATCTCGGCCTTGGACTACTCCTCCTTCGTGGGTCGCATCGGCGTGGGTCGTGTCAGCGCTGGCCGCATCAAGCCCGGCATGGATGTCCTGGTCATGGAAGGGCCTGAGGGCAAGAGCATCAAGGGCCGCATCAACCAAGTACTGACCTTCCAAGGTCTGGACCGCATGCAGACCCTGGAAGCCGGCCCGGGCGACATCGTGCTGATCAACGGCATCGAAGACATCGGCATTGGCGTGACCGTCACGGACCCGGCCAATCCCCAGGCGCTGCCCATGCTGAAGGTGGACGAGCCCACGCTGACCATGAACTTCTGCGTGAACACTTCACCTCTGGCCGGCCGCGAAGGCAAGTTCGTGACCAGCCGCCAAATCTGGGACCGTCTGCAAAAGGAACTGCAGAGCAACGTGGCCCTGCGCGTGCGCGAAACGGGCGAGGACGGCATCTTCGAAGTCTCCGGCCGCGGCGAACTGCACCTGACCATCCTGCTGGAAAACATGCGCCGTGAAGGCTATGAGCTGGCGGTGAGCAAGCCGCGCGTGGTGTTCCAGGAAATCGATGGCGAGAAATGCGAGCCGATCGAACTCGTGACCGCCGATGTGGAAGAGCAGCACCAGGGCGGCGTGATGCAGGCGCTGGGTGAGCGCAAGGGGGAACTCGTGAACATGGAGCCCGATGGACGGGGCCGTGTCCGCCTGGAGTACCGGATCCCGGCCCGAGGCCTGATCGGTTTCTCCAATGAATTCCTGAACCTCACCCGCGGCTCGGGCCTGATCTCCAACATCTTCGACGGCTATGAGCCCCATAAGGGCGACATCGCCAGCCGCAAGAACGGCGTGCTGATCAGCATGGACGCCGGCGAGATCTTCACCTATGCCTTGGGCAAGCTGGACGATCGCGGTCGCATGTTCGTGAAGGCCGGCGACCCGGTCTACGAGGGCATGATCGTGGGCGTGCACAACCGCGACAACGACCTGGTGGTCAATGCCACCCGCACCAAGCAGCTCACCAACTTCCGGGTGAGCGGCAAGGAAGACGCCATCAAGATCACGCCGCCGATCGAGCTCACGCTGGAATACGGGGTGGAGTTCATCGAGGACGACGAACTGGTGGAGATCACGCCCAAGAGCATCCGTCTGCGCAAGCGCTTCCTGCAGGAGCACGAGCGCAAGCGTGCCGCCCGCGAAGCGGCCTGAGTACCCTTTGGGGCTGATGCTGGCTGATGCGGGCTGAGTCCACCCACAGGGCCTCATCCCGTTTGTGCAACGTGGCTCATCGACAGGACTCCGAGTGACCCAACGTCAGGCAGTCGCCTTGATGGTGCTGGTCACCCTGCTGTGGAGTTCGGCGGGGATCATCTCCCGCCAGATTGAACTGGCACAGGGTCTGACCCTGACCTTCTGGCGCAGCGCGTTCAACGCGCTCACGCTGTTGATCATCCTGTGCTGGATCCGATCACCTGCCAAGGTGGTGTTCAGCCTCGTGAATGGCCGTTGGCCCCTATGGGCCTCTGGCGTGTGCTGGGCCGTGATGTTCACCGCCTTCATGTCGGCTCTGACCCTGACCACCATTGCCAATGTGCTCGTCACCATGGCGGTGGGTCCGCTGATCACTGCCTTGTTGGCCCGCATCCTGCTGGGCAAGACACTCTCGGCTCTCACCCTGGCGGCCGTCGTCATCGCCGGCCTCGGACTCGCGCTCATGCAGTTGCCGGCCCTGATGGCGCCTGCGCTGCCCGCGGTCGATTCGTCCGCTGCGGTCACCGTAGGCGTGGCGGGATCTCCCCATCATGGGCTGGGTTTGGCGCTGGCCTTGGCAGTGCCAGTGGCAGGTGCGATCAATTGGGTTCTGATCCGGGGGATTTCAGACGCCAGTGCCCAACAGTCCTCGACGCAACCCGACTTCCTGCTGTCCATCTTCATCGGCGCAACCCTTTCAGCCTTGGTGTCTGCACCGGCTTCAAACCCCCTGCAGGCGTCTGCGTCGGACCTCGCGTGGCTGGCCTTCCTGGGTGTGTTTCAACTGGCCATCCCCTGTCTGTTGGCCGTTCGTGTTGCAGCCGTTCTCCAGCCTTCGGAGGTCGCCCTTCTCAGTCTGCTGGAAGTACTGTTCGGCGTGGCCTGGGCCTGGATTGGAACGGCCGAGAAGCCAGAGCCCCTGGTCGTCATCGGTGGCACCATCGTGCTGTGTACGCTGATCCTGCACGAGTATTGGCAGGGACGCCAACGGCCCAATTCGGACTTGAACCATGGCTGACCTTCGAAACACCGCCGCAGTTCCGCCGCAGATCAGTCCCTGGCGCGTGAGCGTGGCCCCCATGATGGCTTGGACCGATCGTCACTGTCGGCACTTCCATCGCCTGATCACGCGCAGAACCCGGCTGTACACCGAGATGGTCACCACCGGTGCACTGGTTCATGGCGATGTTGCGAAGCACCTCCGACACAACGCCGGCCTGGAGGCGCCGACGGCCTTGCAGATTGGCGGCAGCGAACCCGATGAGATGGCCCATGCCGCGCGTTTGGCGGTGCAGTGGGGCTACGACGAAATCAACCTGAACTGCGGCTGCCCCAGCGAGCGCGTGCAGCGCGGCGCGTTCGGTGCGTGTCTGATGGCCGAACCCGCCTTGGTGGCCGACGGCGTGAAGGCCATGTTGGATGCCGTTGGAGACGCCATTCCGGTCACGGTCAAGCACCGCATCGGAATCGACCGGGTCGAACACTATGAATTCGTCCGGGACTTCGTGGGGGAGGTGGCGCGCGCTGGCTGCCAGGTGTTCATCGTCCACGCCCGCAATGCATGGCTGCAGGGCTTGAGCCCGAAGGAGAACCGGGAGATTCCGCCGCTGCGCTACGAGTTCGTCCACCGCCTCAAGCGCGAATTCCCGAACCTCACGGTCTGCATCAATGGCGGCATAACCGACAGCGAACAGGTGCAGATGCAGCTCCAACAGGTCGACGGCGTCATGGTGGGCCGTGCCGCGTACCACGACCCCGTGGTGATGGCCGACTGGGACTCACGGTTCTGGCAAGACGGAGACCCCATCGACACCAGCGACGAATGGCGCCTTGCGGTGGAGCTGGCCATGGTTCACTACATCGAGGCCGAGCAGCAACTGCACGGCACGCCGTGGGCCAATGCCGCCACGCACATGCTGGGTCTTTGGAACACACGGCCGGGGGCACGCGCCTGGCGCCGCGTGTGGAGCGATCACCGCCTCAAGGGGTCACCCGTGCAGGAGGTGTTCAAACTCGCGCGTGAGGCTCGTCTGGCGGCGGTGAGGTCCTTCGCGCCCGACCCAACCCAGGCCGCGTAACCAACCAAACGGCCAGCAGGGCAAGGGCCAGGGCCAAGGCATGTGCCGCAGACCAATTCTCCCCAAGCAGCCCAACCCCCACGGCGGCCGATGACAGGGGCAGGAACACCGTGAAGATGCCAGCCTGCTGCGCCGGCACTCTTTGCAGTCCCTTCATCCAGAGCCACACGGTGACCATGCTCGCCGCCCAGGCGTAAAACACCAGCAAGGCCCACGCCTGTGGCCGAACACCGCCGAAGTCGAAGTCCAACGCCAGCCAAACGCCCATTGGGGTGGACAGCGCCAAGCCCCACAGGTTGATGATGGCGCTGACTCGGCGCGGGCTGACGCGTGTGCTCAGCTTCTTGCCGATCACCACATAGCTTGCTTCGCAGACCACCGCAACCAACAGCAGGGCATGTCCCCACAGGCTGAGCAGCCCGTCAGCGGCGGCCGTATGGGCCGTGTCGGCGGCTCCGGCTTGCCGTTGCCAAGCCAACAGTGCAACCGCAACGCCGGTGCAGGCTGCTGCCATCCAGACACGCCCCGACAAGGGCTCCTTCAGAAACACCCGCGACAGCAGCGCCACGCAAGCGGGTATTCCGGCCATCACCACGCCAGCGCTCAAGGCACCCGCAAGCCATGCGCCGTGCAGGGCACACAGCGTGAACAGGAAGTTCCCGAGCAGGCTCTGCAGGAAGAGCAGGGCATGGTCGCGGCGGTTGAGCGGTGGGTCTTGAGGACCCGCACGCAGCCAATGCGGCATGGCCACGGCTGCCAACCCGAAGCGCATCCAGGCGAGCAAAAGAACCGGAAAAGCGGCCACCAGAAGAGGAGACAGCCCCACATACAGGCCCACCAGCCCCATGCTCATGGCCAAGCAGGCGTAGGCAGCGGAGATGGGGGGAGGGCGATGGTCGGCTTGTTCCACGGACTGGATTGTCACGCTGTGCGTCGCGTTGGTTGAAAGCTGTTTTCACATGAAGAAATACGTCTGCGCTCCAACAGGTGCACACATTTCAAATCAGCGAAACAGTTTCCACATCATGAAAAATACGTTACAAACCCTTGTTTTCAAACGACTTCATCGAAATCAAAACATATGTCTTATATAAGACATAAGATACAAAACATCGTATGCTTGAGCCATCCGATTCACTTGAACCCCGCACTGGAGGCCACCATGACGCAACTCACCCGTGAACAACAGATCGCCGCCCTGGAGAAGGATTGGGCGGAAAACCCACGCTGGAAGGGCGTCAAGCGCGGCTACAGCGCGGCCGATGTCGTGCGCCTGCGCGGCAGCCTCCAGCCCGAGTACACGCTGGCCAAGCGCGGCGCTGAAAAGCTGTGGGACCTGGTCAAAGGCAGCGCCAAGAAGGGCTACGTGAACGCCTTTGGCGCCATCACCGCCGGTCAGGCCATGCAGCAGGCCAAGGCCGGGCTTGAGGCCGTGTACCTGTCGGGCTGGCAAGTGGCCGCAGAC
>JAIYCN010000280.1 GCA_027487995.1 Rubrivivax sp.
AATGGGGACAGAGTCATTTAATTAGGCGAACTGAACTGTTCACCTAATTAAATGACTCTGACCCCATTTTTCCTCTTACTTGGCCGCCAATGCCCGCGCCACTTCGGTCACCAGTTCAGGGCCCTTGTAGATGAGGCCGGTGTAGATCTGCACGAGGTCGGCACCGGCCTCGATCTTCGAGCGCGCATCGGCGCCGCTCATCACGCCGCCCACGCCGATGATGGGGAACACAGGACCGAGTGCGGCGCGCAGTTGCGCGATGACGCGGTTGCTGGCCTGCAGCACCGGGGCACCGGACAGGCCGCCGGCCTCCTCGGCATGGGGCAGGCCCTGCACCGCCTCGCGTGAGAGGGTGGTGTTGGTGGCGATCACGCCGTCAAGGCCGTGGCGCTGAAGCGTGGCGGCGATCACGGCCACTTGGTCTTCGTCGAGATCCGGCGCAATCTTCAGGAACATGGGCACCTGGCGGCGGTGCTCCCGGGCCAGTTCCGCGCGGCGTTCGACCAGCGCGCCCAGCAGGGCGTCCAGCGCCTCGTCGCTTTGCAGGCTGCGCAGATTCTTGGTGTTTGGGCTGCTGATGTTCACCGTCACGTAGTCGGCGTGCGGGTACACGCCGGCCAGGCCGATGAGGTAATCGTCCACCGCCCGCTCAATCGGCGTGGCCGCGTTCTTGCCGATGTTCAGGCCCACGATGCCGCCCTCGCGGCGGAAGCTGTGGGCGCGTTTCACGTTGGCGATGAAGCTGTCCAGGCCCCCGTTGTTGAAGCCCAGGCGGTTGATGAGCGCATCCTTCTCGACAATGCGGAACATGCGCGGCTTGGGGTTGCCGGGCTGCGCCAGGGGCGTGACGGTGCCCACCTCAATGAAGCCAAAACCCATGGCACCCAGGCCGTCGATGCAGCGGCCGTTCTTGTCCAGGCCCGCAGCCAGGCCGACGCGGTTGGGAAAGCGCAAGCCCGCCACGCTGACCGGGTCCTGCACGCGCGGTTGCGCCCAAGTGCACTGGAGCGGCGTGTTCTGCAGATGGGCGATGGAGCCGAGCGTGAGGTCGTGCGCGGTTTCGGGGTCCACGCTGAAGAGGAACAGTCGGGGGAGGGCGTAGGGGAGCATGGCCATAATCCTGGATTGTCCCTGCATTCACTTCCTGCCCGCGATGACCCAAGATGAACTCAAGGCCCTGGTGGGCCAAGCCGCCCTCCAGTACGTGAACCCGGGCGAAGTGGTGGGGGTGGGCACAGGCTCCACCGTGGACAAGTTCATCGATGCACTGGTCACGATCAAGGACAGCGTCCCAGGGGCAGTGTCCAGCTCCAACCGCAGCACTGATCGTCTGCGGGCGCATGGCATCCGCGTGCTGGATGCCGGCGAGGTGTCGAAACTGGCGGTCTACATCGACGGTGCTGACGAGATCGACGGGCGTGGCTTCATGATCAAGGGCGGTGGTGCCGCGCTCACCCGCGAGAAGATCGTGGCCGATCTGGCCGAGCGCTTCGTGTGCATTGCCGACGAGTCCAAGCTCGTTCAAACCCTGGGGGCGTTTCCGCTGCCGGTGGAGGTCATTGCGATGGCCGTTCCGCAGGTGATCCGACGTTTTGAAGCCTTGGGTGGGCAGGCACAAGTGCGGTCTGGTGTGATCACCGACAACGGGCATCCGATCGTGGATGTGCGCGGCCTCTCCATCACCGACCCACTGGGCATGGAGACGGAAGTGAACCAGTGGCCGGGCGTGGTGACGGTAGGGATCTTTGCGCGGCACCGGGCCCGCGTTTGCCTGCTCGGCACCGCGGCAGGCGTGAAGACCTTGAACTTCTGAGAACGGTCCGTTACTGGGCGGGCCCTGGCAAGGCGGACTGACCGGACTGCGGTCGCGCCTCCTGTCGAGCCCCTTCCCGCGATTTTTGACGCGCTTGTCGACGGGCAAAGCGCCGAGGGTCCAGGGCGTCCATCAGGGAAGCGGGCAGGGGAGCCGGATCGCCCGTGATCCAGGAGGCCAGCACTTCGCCGATGAGCGGCGCCCAGGTGATGCCCCGGGACCCCAGACCGGTGCACAGGTACAGGCCTGGTTCAGTGTCGATGCCCCAGCGGTTGGGGCGTGATCCGTTTGGGCCCGTCTGACCTGGTTCGTCGAACGATTGACCCCAGGCCGGGACCGGCCCCACGATCGGCAAGCGATCATCGGCATGAAAGCGCCAGCCGACGCGGCCGCCCAAGGCCGCTGCATCGACTGAAAGCGTCGTGTCCAGCAGCCGCGCCACGCGGTGCAGATTCACCTCATGGTCCTCGCGCCGCACGGCGGGGTCTTCGTCATGGCGCGACGTGGTGGCACCGCACAACAGGTCGCCGTTCGGCAGGGTCAAGGCGTACCCGCCACCGCTCATGGGCCGTGCAAGGGTCGGCAGTTGGCCTGCTCCGGCAGGGATGTGGCTGATCTGCCCGCGCGTGCTGCCCAAGGGCCATGTTGAGGTGACGGACGCGGGCAGCGTTGCGCGCACGCCTGCCGCGTGACACAGCACCACATGAGAGCTGTGGGCCAAGGTCTGGCCGAGCTCATCCAGAACCGACCACACCGAGCCTTGTCGGCTCAATGACCCCACGGACACACCACCTTGGAACTGAACACCGGGCTGCGAGAGGGCGTGGCCGACCCAGGTTTGCGGGGCAATCCACCCACCCCCGGGGTAGAGCCACCAGGCCGTGCCATGCTCATCGACGATGGCCTGAACGTAGGAATCGGGCAGGCCGAGGTTGTGAATGATGCGGCGCATCTCTGCAAGGCTCAGTTGGCCTTCGCGCCGCTGCAGGCCCGCTGTTTCACCGCTGATGCGTCCTACTTCGATCAAGGCCCCATAGTGCTGCCGCGCCATGTGCGCCGCCGCGCGAGAAAGCCGCGCATGCGCACCATCCTCCGCATGCACCACACCGTGGAAGAGCCCGGCCGGGTTGCCGGATGCGCCCTGAGCGGGCCGTGCGGCGGCATCCATCACGATGCACGGAATGCCTACCCGAGACAGCGCCAAGGCGCAGGATGCGCCGGCCAGACCGGCGCCGATGATGAGCACGGGTTCGGTGGGGGGGGCGGGTTGGGCTGGCAGATCAGGGCCGCCGCGCGTGGGCAGTGCCCTTCTCGTGGCCAACGTCATGCCCTTCTTGCCAGCAAATCCCGGTCGAAGTTCGGCATCGAATCCTGCGGACTGCAGGCCATGACGAACCCCGGCCGCCGCGCTCCAGGTGGCTACCGTTCCGCCCGGGGACGTGAGCCGCCCCACGGCCTTGAGCACGTACGGCGACCACATGGCCTCGTTGCGCCTCGGTTTGAAGCCGTCCAGATAAACCGCTTCTGCCGTCATGCGAAGTTCGCGCAGGGCAGCATTGACATCGGCGTGGGCCAGAAGCAGAAGCACCGCACCGTTCTCAAAGGTCATGCGGTGCAGGTCGGGCGACGCGTCTGGCCATGCGTCCAACAACTGCGCGGCCAGGGGCTCAACCGGGGTGCCTGCAAGTTGCGCGTAGGCGCGCGCCACGTCTTCCTTGCGTGCCGGGTGCTTTTCAACGGACACAAACACCAACCGCTTGGGCCGCTGTGGATCATCGCGCCAGGCCTGCCACGTGGCCAGGAAGTTGTGGCCCAAACCGAAGCCCGTTTCCAGAATCACGAATCGGTCTCGACCCCGCCATCGCTCGGGCAAGCCATTCCCCTGCAGGAACACGGCACGCGCCTGTTTCAGTGCGCCGACGCGGGCGTGGTAGACGTCGCCGTAATCGGGCGCATGGGGCAAGCCTTCGTCATCGAAGACGATGGTGGCCGGGCTTACCGGGGCGAACTTCATGGTGCTGACAAAACGGTGTGGACCATGCAAAAGGGGCACCGCAGTGCCCCCTTGTGCAGAACGATCGACCAGCCGATCACACGCGCTTCTTGTACTCGTGGGTGCGGGTGTCGATTTCGATCTTGTCGCCGTCTTCCACGAACAGCGGCACCGGAATCTCGAAACCCGTACCCACCAGGCGGGCCGGCTTCATCACCTTGCCCGAGGTGTCGCCCTTGACGGCCGGCTCGGTGTTGATCTGGCGCACCACGGTGGTGGGCAGTTCAACGGAGATGGCCTTGCCGTCGTAGAAGGTCACTTCCACCTGCATGCCGTCTTCAAGGTAGCTGATGGCATCGCCCATGTTCTCGGATTCCACTTCGTACTGGTTGTACTCGGTGTCCATGAACACATACATCGGGTCGGCGAAATAGGAGTAGGTGCACTCCTTCTTGTCGAGGATGATCTGGTCCATCTTGTCGTCGGCCTTGAAGACCACTTCGGCGCCACCGCCGTTGAGCAGGTTCTTCATCTTCATGCGCACGGTGGCCGCGCCACGGCCGCCACGGCTGTATTCGGTCTTCAGAACGACCATCGG
>JAIYCN010000224.1 GCA_027487995.1 Rubrivivax sp.
AAGCCCTGGGTGCGGTCGTGGTGACGGATGACCGCCTGAGCGGCACCGAGCACCGCAAGTTCGTGGAGGCTGAGATCAACAAGTGGGGCCCGGTCATCAAGGCTGCAGGCCAGTACGCCGACTGACCTCCCACCCTTCCGAATGGCTTCACCGCAAGCCGTTCACATCAGCCGCCGCGCACCCGCCAGGGGCCGGCGGCTTTTTCATGCCTGGGTCAAATCAAATCCTTGGGATCGTCGAAGTGCGCTTCGACATTCATCGGCAGCAGTTGAATGGTGGCCCTCAGGCCGGGAACCGCACTCATCAGCGCCTGTTCCACCGAGGTGCGCAAGGCCGCTGCGCGGCCCAGCGTCCAACCCGCCGGCATGTGCATGTGCATGTCCACGAAGCGGCGCTGGCCAGCTTGGCGCGTGACCACGTGGTCAAAGCGGATGGCCTGGTGACGAAACACATCCAGCGTGCGTTCGATCTCGTCCCGCACCTGCGGCTCCAAGGCGCGGTCCATGAGGCCGTCAGCCGAGCGCCGAATCAGGTGCATGGCTTCGCGCAGGATGTTCAAGGCCACGGCCATGGCCATCACCGGGTCCAGCCACAGCCAACCGGTGAAATGAACGGCCACGAGCCCCGCCACCACGCCCGCGGAAGTCCACACATCGGTGAAGAGGTGCCGCGCGTCGGCCTCCAACGCAATCGAGCGGTGCTGGCGCGCCGTCTTCAGCATCCCCCAGGCCAGTAAACCGTTGAGGGCAGAACTGAACACGGCAAGCCCAAGACCCAGGCCCAAGGCCTCCAGAGGCTGTGGGTTGAACAGACGATGAACCGCCGCGCCGATGATGGCCACCGCAGCCACCAGAATCAGCACGCCCTCGAAGCCGCTGGAGAAGTACTCGGCCTTGTGATGACCATAGGGATGATCTTCGTCCGCGGGCATGGTCGCCACCGTCACCATGGCCAACGCAAACAGCGCGCCCGCCAGGTTCACCAGCGACTCCATGGCGTCGGAAAGCAGACTCACCGAGTCCGTGAGCCACCAAGCCCCCGTCTTCAGCAGGATGGTGGCCACCGCCACGGCCACCGACAGCTTGAGGTAGGCGGTGACCGAGAGCTTCATGCTGGGCTTGGTCAGGCCAGCGTGACCCGCGCGAACTTGCGCTTGCCGACCTGAACCACGAAGGTACCCGCAGAAAGCTTGAGTGCCTTGTCGCTGATCACAGTCCCATCCACTCGAACACCGGCGCCATCAATCAGGCGGTTTGCCTCGCTCGTGGACGGTGCCAGGCCGGCGGACTTCAGCAGCGCACCGATGCCCATCGGCGCCCCGGACAGCGCCACCTCCGGAATCTCGTCAGGCACCCCGCCCCGGGCGCGGTTGGCGAAATCCTGCTCGGCCGCATCGGCCGCCGCCGCGCCGTGGAAGCGCGTCGTGATTTCGCGGGCCAGCATCACCTTCACATCCTTGGGGTTGCGCCCGCCCTGCACCTCGGCCTTCAACTGCGCAATCTCCGATTCCGCGCGGAAGGACAGCAGCGTGTACCAACGCCACATGAGCTCGTCGGAAATCGACAGCACCTTGGCGAACATCGTGTTGGCCGGCTCGGTGATGCCGATGTAGTTGTTCTTGCTCTTGGACATCTTGTCCACGCCGTCCAAGCCCTCCAGCAGCGGCATGGTCAGGATGCACTGCGGCTCCTGTCCGTACTCCTCCTGCAAATGGCGGCCCATGAGCAGGTTGAATTTCTGATCGGTACCGCCCAGTTCCAGGTCGCTCTTGAGCGCCACCGAGTCATAGCCCTGCATCAAGGGATACAGGAACTCATGGACGCTGATGGCCGTTCCGGCCTTGTAGCGCTTGGTGAAGTCGTCGCGCTCCATCATGCGGGCCACCGTGTAGCGCGATGCCAGCGAGATGATGCCTCGCGCCCCCAAGGGGTCGCTCCATTCACTGTTCCACCGCACCTCGGCGTCGTCCAGGCGGATCACCAGGCCCACCTGCTCAAAGTAGGTCTTGGCATTGGATTCGATCTGCTCGCGCGTGAGGGGCGGGCGCGTGCTGTTGCGGCCAGAAGGGTCGCCGATGGTGGTGGTGAAGTCGCCGATCAGTGGGATCACCCGATGGCCCAGGTCCTGCAACTGCCGCATCTTGTTCAGCACCACGGTGTGGCCCAGGTGCAGATCTGGCGCGGTGGGGTCCATGCCGAACTTGATGCGCAAAGGCACGCCGGTGGCTTCGCTGCGCTGAAGCTTGCGCACCCAGTCCACGCGCGGCAGCAGTTCTTCACAACCCCGGACGGTGACGGACAGCGCATGCGCAACCCCGTCGGAAAGCGCGACCTCTTCAGGTGAGTGCGCACTCGCTTTCGCGCCGGATTCGATGCCGTCAGGGTGATTCATGGATGCAAAAAGGGGTTGATTTTTCACATCTGCCGATACAATTTGATGTTCCTGACAGTGCTCGCTGCCGCGCGTCAGATGCGGCGCCGATTCTACCGGCGCCCCTCCTCGCGGGCGCGGCCCTTCGTGGGTCCGGGTCGTCTGTCTCCCCGCCGCTGTTGAAGCCGGCCCAAACGCCGGCCTCCGGGCAGTTTTGTTTCATCGGAATGCCGCTGCACCCCGTCGTCACCGCGATACAGCACTGGGCCCAACGCCATCGTCGTGGGCTCGTCATCGGCATGGGAGCCACGTTCACCGGCTTGGCCGCCACGGCATTCGGCTTGGCGCCCCTGGCGCCCGACGCCGCTGACCTGCCGCAGCAGGTCATCACTCAGACGCTGGCGCCTGCGGTGGATGTGCAGGCCCAGTTGGAAGCATTGGCTGATGCGCGGCTGGAGTTGTTCCGGTCCGACGTGACGCGCAAGCAGGACACCGTGGAAACGTTGTTCTCACGGTTGGGCGTCAATGATGCCGAGGCGGCCAAATTCATTCGGCAGGACAAGCTCGCACGCAAGCTGCTTGAAGGGCGTGCGCAGAAGATGGTGCGTGCCAAGGCAGACGCATCCGGTCGGCTGATTGAACTGGTGGCACGCTACCCGTCTGAACAACGCAACCTGGCCGACACCCATTTCACGAGGCTCACCCTGGCGCGGGCACCGGAGGGTTGGTCAAGCCGCGTGGAGACAGCAGAGCTGCAGTCTCGTGTTCAGTTGGGCAGCGGGACCATACGCTCGTCGCTCTTCGCCGCCACCGACGACGCGCAGATGCCCGATGCCATCGCCTCTCAGATGGCCGAGATCTTTTCGGGTGACATCGACTTCCACCGCGAACTCAAGCGGGGTGACTCGTTCAGCGTGGTGTACGAATCGCTCACCGCCGACGGAGAGCCCATCAACTGGAACCAGGCGGCGGGCCGCGTGTTGGCGGCTGAGTTCGTCAACAACGGCCGCGTGCACCAGGCCATCTGGTTCAAGGACCCGCAGCGCGGCAGCTATTACGACTTCGGTGGCAAGAGCAAGCGCCGCGCCTTCCTGGCCAGCCCGATGGAGTTCTCACGCGTCACCTCCGGTTTCGCGATGCGCTTCCACCCCATCCACCAGCGCCTGATGGCGCACACGGGTGTCGACTACGGTGCGCCGGTGGGCACGCCTGCGCGTACGGTGGCCGACGGCACGGTGGAATTCGCAGGTTGGCAAGGCGGCTACGGCAATACCGTCATCGTTCGCCACGGTGCGGACAAGACGACGTTGTACGCACACCTCAGCCGTGTTGACGTGCGCCGAGGTGAGCGCGTGCAGCAGGGTCAGCGCATCGGCGCGGTGGGTGCCACCGGCACCGCCACGGGCCCGCATCTGCATTTCGAATTCCGCGTCAACGGCCGCCATGTCGACCCGCTGAAGGCGGCACGCAATGCTGCCCCGGTGCCCCTGGCAGAGCAATCCCGTGGCGCGTTCATGGCCCAGGCCGAACTGCTTCGCACGAAGCTGAATGTGGCGTCCACGCTGGTGGGCGACTCGGGGCGGGGTGACTGACCTTCCCTCGCTACGGCCTGCACCAATGCAGCGCCTTAGATTGACTGTGGTTCATGCCTCCGCAAGACGGCTGAGGGCTCGTTGAGATGATCACCCTGGGCCTCATGTCGGGTACGTCTCTGGACGGCGTGGATGGCGTGTTGGTTCGCTGGCATGCCGAGTCTTGCCGATTCGAATGCCTGGCACGCGGGCATCGGCCCTACCCAGATGATCTGCGCGCCGAACTGTTGGCACTGAACCAGCCCGGCCCAGATGAACTTCACCGCGCGGCGCTGGCGGCCAATCGGTTGAGTGTGGAGGCCGCAGGGGTGGTGGCCGAGGTTCTTTGCCATGCACCAGTGACATCAGGCGAGATTGCAGCCGTTGGCCTGCACGGGCAAACCGTGCGGCACCGTCCCGGCGAATTCGATGGCTGCGGCTACACGCTGCAACTGCACAACGCCAGTCTGCTCGCCGAGCTCACCGGCCTGGATGTGGTGTGCGATTTCCGCAGCCGTGACGTGGCCGCGGGCGGACAGGGCGCTCCGCTGGTGCCCGCCTTTCACGCGGGTGTTTTTCATGACCCTGCGCATGATGTGGCGGTGCTCAACCTGGGTGGCATCGCCAACCTCACCCTGCTACATGCGGATGGTCGCATCGGGGGCTTTGATTGCGGCCCGGCCAATGTGTTGATGGATCTCTGGGCCGCGCAACACCTGAGCCGGGCATTTGATGCCGATGGCACCTGGGCCGCCAGCGGTCGGGTTCAGGACCGGTTGTTGATGCACTGGCAAGCCGAGGCTTACTTCAGCCGCCCTGCACCCAAGAGCACGGGCCGCGATCTGTTCAACCTCACTTGGATGGAATCAGCGGGGCTGGATGGGGTTGATCCGGCTGACGTGCAGGCCACCCTGGCTGAATTGACGGCCTGGGCCGTGGATGAACACCTTGCACGAGAACTGCCTCAGGCACAGCGCCTGTGGGTATGCGGGGGCGGTGCGTTCAACACGCACTTGCTGGGGTGCATCGAGGCGCGGATGAGTCAACGGCTGGGAAGGAAGGCAGCCGTTGAATCAACCGCCGCTGCCGGACTGCACCCGATGGATGTGGAAGCCGCCGCCTTTGCGTGGCTGGCTTGGCGGTTCCTGATGAAGGAACCGGGCAACGTGGTGCGGGCCACCGGGGCCCGCGGCCCCCGCGTGCTGGGGGCCCTGTATCCGTCAGGGCGCTGAGGTCAGACCGAGAACGAGGA
>JAIYCN010000394.1 GCA_027487995.1 Rubrivivax sp.
CCTCCACGAAGCGCACGTCGTTCTTCTTCAAGTCGAAGCCCAGGGCCTCGAGCGAGCCAAGATACAGCTCCAGGATGTTGGCCGGAGCGGGCTTCAACACCACCTGGTACTGGTAATAGTGCTGCAGGCGGTTGGGGTTCTGCCCGTAGCGGCCGTCCTTGGGGCGGCGGCTGGGCTGCACATAGGCGGCCTTCCAGGGCTCGGGGCCCAGGCCGCGCAGGAAGGTGGCGGTGTGGCTGGTGCCGGCCCCCACTTCCATGTCGTAGGGCTGCAGCAGGGCGCAGCCCTGGCGGTCCCAATACTCCTGCAGGCGCAGGATGATTTGCTGGAAGGTCAGGGTGGTCATAGGAAATCGCAATAGGAGTCGCCGTGGATCGCCGGCGGGACAAACCCTGCGATTCTAGGGAGCCCGCCCCTTGCCCCCGCTCAAGCGCGCGGCCAGAGGCCCCACAGAGGCCAAGACCAGCCCCAGCACCACCAACGGCCACAGGCCCCAGCCTGAGGCCCACCGTGCATAAGGCGTCAGGCCTTCTCGCCCTTCCACCACGCCTTCCAGCACCCCGCGCTCCTGCGGCTTCATCCAGTGGCGCACGCGGCCCTGGTGGTCGATCACCACGGTGGGCCCGGTGTTGGTGGCGCGAATCATCGGGCGCTGCAATTCCAGGCTGCGCAGCCGCGAAATGTGCAGGTGCTGGTCAATGGCGATCGTGTCGCCGAACCACGCGATGTTGCTGACATTCACCAACACCGTGGGCGCGCGCGCCGGGTCCTGGAAGCGGCGCGCCAGTTCTTCCCCGAACAGGTCTTCGTAGCAGATGTTGGGCGCAAGGCGCTGGCCCAGCACTTCAAAGGACGGTGCCCCCAACGCGCCGCGGTTGAAGTCGCCCAGCGGAATGTTCATCAGATTCACGAACCAGCGAAAGCCCCAGGGGATGAACTCGCCAAAGGGCACCAAGTGGTGCTTGTCATAGCGGTAGTCCTCTCGGGCCGCGCCAAGCCCCACCACCGAGTTGGTGTAGCCCTCATCAAAGCTGCCAAGCGGCAGGCCCAGCAGCGCCGCGCGGCCTGTACCCTCGAACGGCGCGCGCAATTCGGCCCACACCGAAGGATGCAGGTCGGCCGGCAAAAGGGGTACGGCCGTCTCGGGCGCCACCACCAATTCACCACGGGACTGCGCCATGGCCTGTGCCAGCCAATCCAGCGCGCGCGGCATGGCCTCCAGCGCGAACTTCTCGTCCTGTGACACAGCGGTCTGCACGAGACTCACCTGCAGGCGTCCACTGGATTGGGATCGTTCAATGGCCAGCAGCGGCACCAAGCCCAACAAGGCCACCCCGCACACCGGCGCCAGCCAACGCACCGCAGAACGACGAGAGAGCTCAACCCTCGGCGCGAACGGCCACGCCAGCAAGGCACCGACCACCGCCACCACCGCGCCCATGCCGTACACCCCCACCCAAGGGGCCAGTGCCGCCAGGGGACCGTCCACCTGCGCGTACCCGGCCGCCGCCCATGGAAATCCGGTGAACAGCAGGCCGCGCGCCAGTTCGGCCAGCAGCCATACGCCCGCAAAAACGGCCACATCGAAAACCAGCCGGCCGCTGCGGCACCACGCCGCCCAGGCCATGGCGGCGGCCAGATAACCCGACAAGGCCAGCGCGAGCATGAACACCGCCAGGGCCGCCAAGGGCGCGGCCAGGCCACCATACGTGTGCATGGAAATGAAGAGCCACCAGGTGCCCGCCACCAGCCAGCCGGTGCCGTAGGCCCAACCGATCACCGCGGCCTGCGCAGGCGTGGAGCGCCATACGCCAGTGGCCAGGGCGGCCGTGGTCAACAGGGGCAGCCACCAAGCCTCGGTGTGCACATGGGCCAGCGTGGACAAGGCCCCCGCTGCGGCCGCCGCCAGAATCAGAAACAGCCGCATGGGGTCAGCACCGCCAACGCGGCGCACCCATCAGAAGCTCGAAGACGGCCCATGCTGGCGCTCGGCCGCGGCCAGATGCTCGCCGAAGGCGCCGCCCGGCAGGCGCGTCACGCGGAACCAGCGCACCGCACCACCGCGGGCCAGCATCACCACGAAGCGCAGGCCACCCACCTCCACCGATTCACCGCGGCGCGGTACGCGGCCCAGTTCATGGGCCACCAGGCCACCGATGGTGTCGAATTCGTCCTCGGGCAGATTCAGCCCGAAAGTGCGGTTGATTTCCTCGATGGGCCCGTCACCGGCCACACGGTAGGACCCGTCAGCCAGGGTGTAGACGGCCGAATCGCCGTCAGCCACATCGAATTCGTCCTCAATCTCGCCGACGATTTCCTCAAGTACGTCTTCAATCGTCACCAGGCCCGCCGTTTGGCCGAATTCGTCGATGACGATGGCCATGTGGTTGCGGTTGGAACGGAACTCGCGCAGCAGTTCCGTGAGTGCCTTGCTCTCCGGCACGAACACGGCCGGGCGCAGCAGCGTGCGCAAGTTCAGCTCCGGCGCGCGCTGCAGCTTGATCAAATCCTTGGCCATGAGGATGCCGATGATGTTGTCGCGCGTGTCTTCCACCACCGGAAACCGGGAGTGGGCCGTGCGGATCACCGTCTCCAGCACATCCTCGAAGGGCTGCGCCAAGTCCAGCACGTCCATGCGCGGTGCGGCCACCATGACGTCGCCGGCCGTCTTGTCCGACAGGCGCAGCACGCCCTCGATCATGCGCCGTGCATCAGGTTCGATGAGACTGCGATGCTCCGCGTCCGCCATGGACGCCAGCAGTTCCTCGCGCGAATCCGGACCCGGGGAGATGAAGTCGACCAATCGGTCCAACAAGCTGCGGCGGTCGACCGCGGGCGCACCTGGGCGCCCAGTAGGGTGGGGTTCAGACACGGCGGGTGTCGGCAGTCAGGGAGCGCTGAGGATACCGCAGGTTGACAGAAACCGCCCCTTGAACCACAGTCCGGCGCCCCCATCTGGGGAAATTGCCCAGGAAGCGACCACCCCGGGCACCAACCGAGGCCAGCCCATGACGACCGCTCTCATCCCCGCCACCATCCTCACCGGCTTTCTCGGCGCCGGCAAGACCACCCTGCTCAAGCGCGTGCTCAGCGAAGCCCACGGGCAGAAGATCGCCGTCATCGAAAACGAGTTCGGCGAAGAGAACATCGACAACGACATCCTGGTGGCCGACACCAACGAGCAGATCATCCAGATGAGCAACGGATGCGTGTGCTGCACGATCCGGGAAGACCTGCGCACCACCCTGGCCGACCTGGCCGAGAAGCGCCGCAAGGGCGAACTGGACTTCGAGCGTGTGGTGATCGAGACCACAGGCGTGGCCGACCCCGGCCCGGTGGCCCAGACCTTCTTCATTGACGACGAAGTGGCCGCGGCCTACCAACTGGACTCCATCATCACCCTGGTGGACGCCAAGCACGCGCAGCAGCAGTTGGACACCCGCCAGGAGGCCCGCCGCCAGGCCGGTTTTGCCGATCGCATGTTCATCAGCAAGGCCGACCTGGTGTCCAAGGAAGACATCGAGGTGCTCACCCACCGGCTGCGCCACATGAACCCGCGCGCCCCAATCGAGGCGGCGCACTTCGGTGAAGTGCCCATCGCCAAGGTGTTCGACCTCAAGGGCTTCAATCTCAACGCCAAGCTCGACATCGACCCGGATTTCCTCAAGGCCGACGACCACGGCCATGGTCACGATCATGGCCATGACCATGGGCACGACCACCATCATCACGACCATGACCACGAGCATGGCGAGCACTGCAACCACCCGCACCACCACCATCACGACGACGACGTGAAGTCCTTCGTCTTCCGTGCCGACCGCCCCTTCCACGCCGAACGGCTGGAGGATTTCCTGGGCTCCATCGTGCAGGTGTATGGCCCCAAGATGCTGCGCTACAAGGGTGTGCTCTACATGAAGGGGCACGAACGCAAGGTGATCTTCCAGGGCGTGCACCAGTTGATGGGCAGCGACCTGGGCCCCAAGTGGACCCCTGGTGAGAAGAAACAGAGCAAGATGGTGTTCATCGGCATCGACCTGCCGCGCGACATCCTCCTGCAGGGGCTGGAGCAGTGCCTGACCTGAGCACGGATGGACGGAGCCGGCACTTGAGCACCGTCACATTCGGCGTGACCCGGCCTGACTACAATCGCGCCCGCCTTTCCGAGTGCGGGCATGCGTCACAGACCGGGTGTTCTTGGGTTTGTCTAGGACGGATATCCCCCGTTTGGATGTGCTAGGGGTAGTACCGGATACGCCAACTGGAAAGCGAAGAAGAGACTCCATGCCCCATGACGGGACCCCTCGGGCCCGCCCGACGAGGAGACGACAGTGAGCAAGAGCAAGGCCGCGGCCAAAGGAGCCAAGTCCACCACGAAGGCAAGCAAAGGCCCCGCAACCAAGGCTTCGGCCAAACCCGCCGCCAAGGCCACGCCCAAACCTGCACCGAAACCCGCCCCAAAGGCTGCACCCAAGGCCGCATCGAAATCCCCGGCCAAGGCCGCGGTCACGTCCGTCAAGAACCCAGCCGGGAAGAGCACGGCCAAGCCGGCCGACAAGCCCGCAGCCAAACCCACCCCAACCCCGCCCCCTAGCACGAAGCCCGCCAAGTCCCCCAAGGCCGCGGCTCCCGCACCGAAACCGAGTTCCC
>JAIYCN010000320.1 GCA_027487995.1 Rubrivivax sp.
CGCAGTACGACCTCGGTGCCTCGCCGCAAGGGGAATCGCTCAACAGCCTCATCTTCGACCCTGAAAGCGGCGCCCTGGCTGCGCTTCGTATCGATGCCGACCGCCCCCAGGTGGTGTGGGTCGACGAAGCCATGGAAAAGGTCCAGTCCGCCGTGGACGCCACCATGCCCAACCGCACGAATGTGCTGTCTGGCACCCGGCTGTCCCGCCGCATGTTGGTCAGCAGCTATTCCGACACCCACCCTGGGCGGCTCTATGTCTACGACGCGGAAAACCGGCGCATCGAAGAGATCGGCGCCTCCCGCCCGTGGTTGGAGGGCAAGCTCTCACCGGTGCGCGCCTTTCGCTTGAAGACACGGGACGGGCTGGAGATTCCGTCCTACTTCGTTCTGCCCAAGGACCACAAGCCCGGGCAACATCTGCCCACCATCGTGCACATACACGGCGGCCCCATGGCCCGTGATGTGGTGCAGGGTGGCCGCTACGGCCCCTCCTTCGGTGTCCGGGAGGCGCAGTTGCTGGCTTCACGCGGCTATGCCGTGGTGTTGCCCAATTTCCGGATCACACCGCAATTGGGTTCCCGCATCTACTACGCCGGGTTCGGCGCCTACGGCGAGCAAATGTCGGCCGACCATGAGGATGCGGTGGCCTGGGCCATCGAGCAAGGGTTTGCAGACCCCAAGCGGATTTGCATCTCCGGCGCCAGTTACGGCGGTTACGCAGCCCTGCAGGCGGCCACACGCCAAAGCAACCCCTTCGCCTGCGCTATTTCGGGCTTGCCAGTGACGGACCTGAAGTTCCAGCGCGAGCGGGCCGACTATGCGGCGTCCCCTGCGGCGGTCGAGTACTGGCGCAAGGTGCAGGGCGTCAAGGACTTCGAAGACCCGAAGGTGCGCGAACAGTCACCGCTGTTCAAGGCCGACCGAATCAAGATTCCGGTGTTCATGTACGTGGGTGAAGAGGACGCCCGCACGCCCCCGGCGCAAGCGCGCCGAATGGCCGATGCCTTGGCCGCCGCAGGCAACCCGGTGAAGGATTACTTCATCGGCAAGGGGGAGGGGCACGGTTACGGAGTGCAGGCCGTGAACGTCGAGCTGTATGAGAGGATGCTGAAGTTTCTGGATCAGGCGCTGAGCAAGCCCTGAAGTGGGCGTGACGGGCGCCGGGCTCGTCGTGTATGTGCCCTAGGCGCGATCGAGGCCTCAGTCGAGAAACAGGTAAGCCGTCCGGCGGTCCACCTGAAGCGTCACTCGGCGGCCCTGAGGCAGGGCCATGTTCAGTGGTGCATGGCCCACCGGCAGGCCTGTCAACAGGGGTGTCTTGGGGCAGTCCTGCGCCACACGGGCCCACACCTGCTTGAGCCCGTAACCGCGGTCCAGCGGCGAAGGCTTCCAGGCGTTGAACTGGCCCAGCAGCACCGCTCGCTGATCGGCCAGCACGCCGGCTTGTGCCAACTGCAGCATCATGCGCTCCACCCGATAGGGGTGTTCGCCCACGTCCTCGAGGAACAGCAGCCCCCCCTTGATGCGCGGCATATGCCGCGTCCCCAGCAGGCTGCAGACCATGCTCAAGTTGCCGCCCCACAAGGTACCCTTGGCCGACAAGCCGTCATGGCCTGAATCAGTGCGAAAGCCCATTGCCTCCAGCTCGCCGCCCATGGCCTGCTCAAAGGTCTCGCAGGTGATGTCGTTGAGCTCATCGGTTTCGGCATTCCCACCGCGTTCTCGACCGAAATCCTCAGCGGCCATGGGACCGTGCCATGTGGGCGCGCCCGTGTGGGCCAGCAGGCCCAGGCTCAGGGCTGTGAGGTCGCTGTAGCCCATCCAGCGGGTGCCGCGTTCGACACTGCGTGTCAAGAGCTTCCAGTCGAGGGCATCCAAAAGGCGGGTCATGCCATAGCCGCCCCGGCAGGCCATAGCCACCGATGGTGCGGCATGGGCCACGCGGTGCAGGGTTGCCAGGCGGGATTCGTCGTCACCCGCAAAGCGTTGGTGGCGCAGCCGCGTGCTCTCGTCCTCGTTCACCTCGTAGCCCATGCGCTGCAAACGCCGACGGGCACGCTGCAGGTGCGCGCGTCGGGTCTCTACGCCGGCAGGGGCGAAGATGATGAGGGTCTTGTTCGAGCTCATGGGGCGTCGCCTGTGGTGATGCGGGTGGACTTGCGGCGTTCACGGAAGAAGGCCTGCAGCAGGGCCGCCGATTCCTGGGCCATGACGCCACCGGTCACAGAAGTATGGTGATTCAGTTGTGGCTGGGCGAACAGGTCGAGCACTGAGCCTGCTGCGCCCGTCTTGGGGTCAGGTGCGCCGAAGACGACGCGGGAAACGCGCGCATGCAACAGCGCCATGGCACACATGGCACAGGGCTCGAGCGTCACGAACAACTCCAGACCCGGAAAACGATAGTTGTGCAGGACCTGCCCTGCCGCCCTCAGGGCCAGCATCTCGGCGTGGGCGCTCGGGTCATGCAGCGCTATCGGCTGGTTGAAGCCGCTGGCCACGAGCACGCCTTCATGAACCAGGACAGCTCCCACCGGCACCTCACCGCGCAGCCGGGCCTGTTCGGCCTGCTGGAGCGCCAGCCGCATCCAGTGGGCATCGTCAGGGGCAGAGTTCATGGAAGACCGGCGAACTCAGAGCGTGACCTGACCTTGGATGCAGGCAACCACATCGCCCCCCACCCAAACCTGCCCAGTGGTGTCTTGCGACAGAAACACCTGGCCGGCGCGGTCCAAGGCCGCTCCCTGGCGGGCGCGGTATCGGCACGGCATGTGGCCATCGGCGATCAGCCACTGCGCCAGCGAAGCGTTGAGGCTACCGGTGACAGGGTCTTCGGGAATGCCGACCGCAGCAGCAAAAGCGCGGACCTCGAGGTCGCTGATGTCACTCGGTGCGGCCGAGGACGCCACGGCGGCCACGCCGACCTTGACGCCCAAGCGCCTCAGGGCAGCGTGATCAGGCGCCAGGGCCATTACCGATGCCACATCGCCAAGCAGCAGTCCCAGCCATTGCGGGCCATTGTTCAAGTCCTGCGCAGCCACCACCTCTGCCGGGTGCAAGCCGAGAGCTGCAAGTACATCGGCCATGACCGTGGAGGCCGGGTCGCGGCGCCGCAGCGGCGGAGCCGCAAACGCCCAGCGTCCATCACCCAATCTCAAGGTCACCAGGCCCACGCCACATTCCTGCACCAGCTTGCCCGGGTGCCGCGCTTGGCCGCCAGCCTTCAACCACGCGTGGGCGGTGCCCAGGGTTGGGTGGCCAGCAAACGGCAACTCCATCCCGGGGGTGAAGATGCGCACACGGTAGTCTGCGCCTCCCGCGGCGCCTTCGGGCGTGGGCGGGAGCACGAACGTGGTCTCGCTGAGCTGCGTCCAGCGGGCAAAGGCCTGCATCTGGGCATCGGACAGCCCGGTGCCATCCAGCACCACGGCCAGCGGGTTGCCCAGGAAGGCTGTGGCCGTGAATACATCGACCTGCTGGAATGGACGGCTGCGCATGGTGATGACTGGAGAGCCGAAAGGCTCACTCCCACTCAATCGTCGCGGGCGGCTTGCTGGAAACGTCGTAGGTCACCCGGTTGATGCCCCGCACCTCGTTGATGATGCGCCCGCTGGTGCGCTTGAGCAGGGTGTAGGGCAGCTCGGCCCAGTCCGCCGTCATGAAGTCGCTGGTCTGCACGGCGCGCAGGGCCACCACGTAGTCGTAGGTGCGGCCGTCGCCCATCACGCCCACGCTCTTGACCGGCAGGAACACGGCGAAGGCCTGGCTGGTCAGGGCGTACCAGCTCTTGCCCACATCTGCCGCCGTGCAACGGCCGGCGGCCACATCCTGTTCAGTGGCGATGGTGCCGCGCAGTTCCTCGATGAAGATGTGGTCCGCGCGGCGCAGCAGATCGGCGAATTCAGCCTTCACTTCACCCAGGATGCGCACGCCAAGCCCGGGGCCCGGGAAGGGATGCCGGTAGACCATGTCATGCGGCAAACCCAAAGCCACGCCCAGGCCGCGCACCTCATCCTTGAAGAGTTCGCGCAGCGGCTCCAGCAGCTTGAGGCCCAACTGTTCGGGCAGGCCACCCACGTTATGGTGGCTCTTGATGGTGGTGGCCTTCTTGGTCTTGGTCCCGCCACTTTCAACCACGTCGGGGTAGATGGTGCCCTGGGCCAGGAACGTAGCCCCCTTAACTGCCCGCGCACCGTCCGCGCCGCTGCCCTGCCCCGCCGCCTTGAGCTTGGCCGCCTCAGCCTTGAACACGTCCACGAACAAGCGGCCGATGATCTTGCGCTTGGCCTCGGGGTCCTGCACGCCCGCCAATTCACCCATGAACAGGTCGCGCGCATCCACGCGCACCACCTTCGCGTGCAACTTGCCCGCGAACATGTCCATCACCATGTCGCCTTCGTTAAGGCGCAGCAGGCCGTGGTCCACGAACACGCAGGTGAGCTGGTCACCGATGGCCCGATGAATGAGGGCGGCCGCCACACTGGAATCCACACCTCCAGACAGGCCCAGGATGACCTCCTCATCGCCCACTTGGTCTCGGATGCGCTGGACCGCCTCGGCGATGTAGTCGCCCATGATCCAGTCGCCTCGGCAGCCGCAGATCTCGCGCACGAAGCGGTGGAAGATGGCCGCACCCTGCAGGGTATGCGTGACTTCGGGGTGGAACTGCACGGCATACAGACCCCGCGCCTCGTCGGCCATGCCCGCAATCGGGCAGCTCGGCGTGCTGGCCATCAGCTTGAAGCCCGGCGGCAGCTCGGTGACCTTGTCGCCGTGGCTCATCCACACCTTGAGCATGCCGTGGCCCTCGGCCGTGCGGAAATCCTCGATGCCGTCGAAGAGCCTCGTGTGGCCGCGGGCGCGCACCTCGGCATATCCGAACTCGCGCGTGTCGCTCCACTCCACCTTGCCACCCAATTGAACGGCCATGGTCTGCATGCCATAGCAGATGCCCAACACCGGTACCCCCAGGTCGAACACAGCCTGCGGGGCGCGCAACTGGTGATCTTCATAGGTGCTGGCGTGCGAGCCGGACAGGATGATGCCCGCCGGCGCAAAGGCGCGGATGAACTCGTCGCCCACGTCATTGGGGTGAATCTCGCAATAGACCTGGGCCTCGCGCACCCGGCGGGCGATCAACTGCGTGACCTGGGAGCCGAAATCAAGGATGAGGATCTTCTGGTGGGACATGGTGGGAACGTTCAGGAAGAAGCCGCCGCGGCGCTGGGCTGATCGGACTTTCGTGCCCGAGAGAAGTGACGGATGGCGATCGTGGCCCCGGCCACCTGCAGGGCACAGCAGGCGAAGAACGGCAGGCCCACCAGCCAATTCGAGGGTTCAAGATGGGAGACAGCACCCAGCAAGCCCGCGCCAATCACAGGCGCGGCCACAGCCATGGCGCTGGTCAGCGACGCCACCGACCCCATGGCCGTGCCCTGCTCGCGGTCTGAGGCCGCATTGGAGATGAGGCTTTGCACCGAGGAACCGACAGTGAAACCCAGCAGGTTGATGGTGACGATCACCATCATCATCCAACCCTCGGTGGCCAGGCCCCAGGCCAAGTACCCAATGGCCGAAGAAACCAGGCCCATCTGAACCAACTGCTGAGGACTCAAGCGCTTGAGCAGCCAACGCATCAGACCGCCCTGCACCACCGCTGCGGTCACCCCCACCACGAAAAGGGACCAACCGTTTTCCTTCGGTCCCCAGCCGAACTTGAAGCTGCAATACAGCACCCAGGTCATGTGAAGGATGAACTGCG
>JAIYCN010000403.1 GCA_027487995.1 Rubrivivax sp.
AGCACGATGTTGGCTCGCTGGTGGTGATGGACCATGGCGACCTCACCGGCATGCTCACGTTCCGTGAAGTGATTGCCGCGGTGGTGCGAAATGGCAACCAGGTGGGCACGCTGTTGGTGAGATCGGTCATGGATGACCACCCCATGACCTGCACCATGGAAACCGAAATGGACGAGGTGCGCCGCATGATGCTGGGCCGCCACGCCCGCTACATGCCCGTGCTGGATGGCCGCACCTTGATGGGTGTCATCTCCTTCTATGACGTGGCCAAGGCGGTGGTGGACGCTCAGGACTTCGAGAACCGCATGCTCAAGGCCTACATCCGCGACTGGCCGGCCGAGGATCCCGCGGCCGACGGTGCCGCAGCGGGCTCGGCCAAAGGCTGACGGCGCTGTCACAATCAGGGGCTTCCCCCAAAGTCCCTGATCCATGTCCGGCAGCACCTTCGGCGAACTGTTTCGCGTCACCAATTTCGGCGAAAGCCACGGGCCGGCCATCGGCTGCGTGATCGACGGTTGCCCGCCCGGGCTTGAACGCAACGAAGCCGACATCCAGCCCGACCTGGACCGTCGCCGCCCCGGCACCAGCCGCCATGTGACGCAGCGCAATGAGCCCGATGCCGTGGAGATCCTCTCCGGCGTGTTCGAGGGCCGCACCACCGGCACCCCCATTGCCCTGCTGATCCGCAACACGGACCAGCGCAGCAAGGACTACGGCAACATCCTGGACACCTTTCGCCCGGGCCACGCGGACTACACCTACTGGCGCAAATACGGGCTTCGGGATCCGCGTGGTGGTGGCCGTTCCTCGGCGCGCCTGACCGCGCCGATGGTGGCCGCGGGTGCCGTGGCCAAGAAGTGGCTGGCCCAGCAGCACGGCACGCGCTTTGTGGGATGGATGTCGGCGCTGGGCGAAGTCGGGATTCCCTTCGAGGGCCTGGAGCACATCCCAAACAACCCCTTCTTCGCGGCCAACGCCAGCGCCATTGCGGAACTCGAGGGCTACATGGACGCCCTGCGCAAGAAGGGTGACTCGGTGGGCGCGCGCATCGAAGTGCGCGCCACCGGAATGCCCGTGGGGCTGGGCGCGCCTCTGTTCGACAAGCTCGACGCCGACATCGCTTACGCGATGATGGGCATCAATGCGGTGAAGGGTGTGGAGATTGGCGACGGCTTTGCGGTGGTGGCCCAGAACGGCAGCCTGCACGGCGATGCACTCAGTGCCGAGGGTTTCCACAGCAACCACGCCGGTGGCGTGCTCGGCGGCATCAGCACCGGGCAGGACCTGGTGGTGCGCATCGCCATCAAACCCACGAGTTCCATCCGCCTGCCCAAGGCCTCCATCGACCGCCAACTGCAACCGGCCACGGTGGAAACCTTCGGCCGGCATGATCCCTGTGTGGGCATCCGCGCCACGCCGATCGCCGAAGCGATGCTGGCCCTGGTGGTGATGGACCACGCACTGCGCCATCGCGCGCAGTGCGGTGACGTGAGCCTGCCGGTGCCGCCGATTGCCGGTGCGGCAGGATCTGCCTTGGAAGGCTGATGCCCATGGTTGAAGTGCGGCCCCGCACCCTGCCAAGCAACGTGACCTGAGCGCGTGACCCGTCCGCCCTGGGCGGCCTTTGCCGCGGTCTCCTTTGCCTACTTCGCCTCCATCGGCTTCTTCACCACCTACGCGCCGCTGTGGTTCAAGTCGCTGGGGTACTCAGCCCTGGCCATCGGGGTGATCTCCTCATTGCAGGCGTGGACGCGCGTCTTCGTGCCCTATGCATGGGGGTGGCTGGCCGACCACACCGGGCGCCGAGTGTGGCTCCTGCGCGCGGCGGCCTTGGGTTCCTTGGTGATGGGCAGTCTGCTGGTGCCCGCGCACGCCATCGGCTGGCTGCCGCTGGCGGTGTTCCTGCTCTTCATCTGCAACGGTGGCATCGTGCCCTTGTCCGAATCGGCCCTGGCGCGTTTTCTGCAAACCGAAGGCGGCATGGACACCGGCCGCTATGGGCGGATTCGCGTGTGGGGCTCCATCGGCTTCATTTGTTCGGTCACCCTGGCCGGGTTCCTGTTGGAGTGGGCCGGCATTGATGCCTTCGCCTGGGTCGTGAGTGCACTGCTGATTGCGCTGTGCGTGGCCACCGCGCGCCTGCCTTCGCGCGTGGACGCCGTCACGGACCAGGGTGCGGCCGAGGGCTCGGTGTGGCTGGTGCTTCGCCAGCGTCGCGTGCAATGGTTCTTTGCCACCATCTTCTTCACGGTGTTGGGTCACACCAGCCTCTACACCTTCCTCAGCCTGTACCTGGATGAACTGGGCTATGGCAAGTCCACCGTGGGTCTGGTGTGGGCGGTGAGCGTGGCTGCGGAGATCGCCTTCTTCTGGGTGGGATCGAAGTGGGCGGGCCGCGTGGCCCCGGTGCGTTGGCTGTGGTGGGCCGCGGTGCTGTGCGTGCTGCGGTTTTCGGCCATTGCGGGCTTTGGTGACGTCATGGCGGTGCTGGTGGCCGCACAGTTGCTGCACGCGGTCACTTTCGCGGCCCAGCATGCGGCCTGCACGGCGCAGTTGAGCGAGTTCTTTCCTGGTCGTCTGCGCGGGCGCGGTCAGGCCCTGTATGCCGTGCTCGGCTATGGGTTCTCAGGCGTGTTGGGCGGCCTGGGTGGGGGTCTGCTGACAGACCGTCTCGGCTTTGAGGCGGTGTTCTGGGCCGCCACGGTTTCAGCGCTGTTGGCCGTGGGTTGCGCGCATCAGCTCGCGCGCCATCTCCATGACGAGGTCTGAGGCCCGCAAAACCGCGGTGGCGGGGTAGCCACCCTTGGTCAGCGCATCGGCCGCGCGGCCGTGCAGATGCACGCAGGCGGCGGTGAGTTGGTGGAGTTCATCAGGCGTGCACGGCGCGGCGTCCCCGCGGCAGGCCCAGGCACCGCCGATCCAGCCCGCCAGCACATCGCCGGTGCCGCCGCTGGCCAGACGTGCGTTGCCGCTGTTGTTGATCAAAGGCAGCAGCCCCGGGCTGCCAATCACACTGCCCGCGCCCTTGAGCACCACGGTGCAGGCGCTGCGCTCGGCCAGGGCCGTGGCCGCCTGCAGCCGGTTGGACTGAACCTGCGCGGTGCTGCAGCCCAGCAGGCGAGCCGCTTCCAGAGGATGCGGCGTGAGCACGGTGCGCAGGCCGCGGTCCGCGCGCGCCTTCAGCCGGCTCATCAGCGAGGTATCAGCCCCCACCGCATTGAGCGCATCCGCGTCCAGCACGAGGCAGGGTGTGCGGTGCAGCAGGTCGGGCAGCCGCTGTGCAATGGCGGCCCCGCCGCCGCAGCCGGCCACCACCACAAGGCTTCCGTTGGGCGTGGTGCCTTCGCTTTCCAGCGCGCGCTTCAAGGCGGCCGAACCCGGCGTCATGACTTCCGGTGCCACTGGGTCGGTGGCCGCGGCGCGTGCATCGTCGAGGTCCACGCGGTGAACCCGTCCGGCGCCGGCTGCCAAAGCGGCGCGGGCGGCCAGCAGTAGGGCGCCGCCCATGCCCGCCGCGCCCCCGAGGAGCCAGGCATCACCGTGTCGGCCCTTGTGGCCACCGGTTCGCGGTGCACCGCTGCGTTGAACGCGCGCATGGGTGAGCCCGTGTGTGCGGGCCCAGCCTTCATGAGCGGTGGCCAGGCTCTGGACGCCTGCGCCCTCGGTCAGCCAGGCCTGTGTGACCCGTGCGCGGTCTGTCAGCGCCTCGCGCGCAGCGCCGCCGCCCTCTTGCTGCGTCTCGCCCCGCGTGCCGAATCGCGAGGACGAGAAGCCTTCGACCGAAAGCGTCGAATGGGATTGCGTCGCCCGCCCCGCCCGTCGCCAGTCGGCCCCGAAAGACACGCCCGACCCGCAGCATACGATCAGCGGCCGCCGCCCCGACGTCACCTCGAAAGCCAGTGTCGAGGCATGGGCGGTCAGGGCCGCCGCCCCATCGGGTGGCGATGCGGCATCGACGATCACGCTGGTGCGCCCGCCCGACAGGCGGGCGTAGCCCATTACCAGCCCGCTCGCCGGCACCGCGCGGGTGCCCGAGGCCGCCAGCGCGGCGTCCAGCCGCCCCTCGAGGCCCCGCCCGCCGCCGTGGAACCGGGCCAGCCCGCCATCGGCATGGCGCAGGCTGCGCAGAGTCGGGGCGATCCGCTCGATGGCCGAAAGATGGTCAGGCGACGCGCGCTGTCCGGCTTCGGCCAGGGCCTGCGCCGTCCAGACCAGAAGCGCGAAGATCTCCAGCAGTTCCTCGGGGTTGCGCGAGGGGATGCCGCCGTCCTTGCCGGCCTGCGTGGCACAGTCCTGTGCCAGCGCCTGCACCGCGGGCGCGATGCGGCCCGCCTGCC